>CAUPOD010000088.1:0-8355 GCA_963512745.1 uncultured Burkholderia sp.
GCGCGGGACAGCCCCACCGGGGCGCGCGCGGGGCCGGGGGGCAGGCGCGCGCACACGCCGAGTTCCACGGCCTTTTCGATGAGCCAATCCATTTTGTCGCCGCCGGCGATGCCCTGCGCGAGCGTGATCCGGTACGGCGGTTCGGCTTCGCGCGCGACGTGTTCGCCGAGGCGCGCGAGCGCCGTGCGCTTGCCGACTTCGAGCAGGCGCGCGTCGTATTCGCCGCCCATGCCGTCGAACAGCGTCAAGGTGTCGTCGGGCGCGAGGCGCAGCACCTGGACGTGGCGCGCGACCTCGGGCGGCAATTCGAGCGTGGCGCCGGGGGCGAGCGCGGCCTCGACGAAGAAACGCGGACCGCCCGTCATGCGGGAAGACGCCGGGCGATGCCCCAACGGTAGCCGTCGAGATCCTCGATCTGCGCGAAGCGGTCGCCCCAGAATTGGTCCTGCGGCGCGCTCAGCGATTGCGCGCCGGCGTCGAGCGCGCGTTGATACGCGGCATCGACGTCGTCCACGTACAGGTAGAACGACTGCGGAGCCATCGCGCCCGCGCTTCTCGGCGTGCGCGCGGCCGAGCCGAATGCGCCCTCGGGCGCGAACATCACGATCAGCTGGCCGTGGTAGCTCATCTCGACGTGCATGATCGCGCCGTTTTCGTCGAGTAAATCGCGCGTATCGAAGCCGAACGCGGCCTTAAAGAACGTCATCGCGGCGCGCGCGTCGCGCACCGTCAAATAGGGAGTCAGCCAAGGCACGTCGGCCGGGCGCGAATCATCCATCAAACCACTCCAGGAAAAAAGCAGGCAGGTTGAGCGAACTTAGCGATGCATGCCGAAGCTATCGAGCAACGCGCGCGGCAACGTGAACAGTGCCGGGTGCAGGCGCGCATCGTAGTAGCGTAACCCTTCGATTTGCCGTTCGGCCAAGCGTTCCTCGACGTCGTGCGCAAACAGCGACGCGGCGTCGAGCGTATCGCTCGCGATCGCCATCAGCCACGGCGAGCCGTACAGCGGCACGTGCGCGGACAGCGGCGCGACCACGGCGAAGCTCGCGTGCAGATCGGCGAGCAGTGCGGCGATGCGCGGGCTATGGAACAGCGGCGAGCCGAGGTGCATGGACAAGGTCCCGCGCGGCGCGAGTACGCGCTTGAGGCGCGCATAGAAATCGAGCGTATAGAGGCCCGCGGCCGGCGAATCGGGCGGGGTCAGGTCGAAGATCACGAGGTCGAAATGCTCGGTGGCGGTGTCGACGAAATGGCGTGCATCGCCGATCACGAGATCGACGCGCGGATCGTCGAGCGCGCCTTGGTGCACGTCGTCGAGATAGCGGCGCGCCATGTCCACCACCTCGCGGTCGAGTTCGGCGATCACGATGCGCTCGATGCTCGGATGCTTGAGCAACTGGCGTGCCGCGCCGCCGTCGCCGCCGCCGAGCACGAGCGCCTTCCTGGGCGCCGGGTGCGCGATCGCGGCCGGGTGCGTCATGCACTCGTGATAGATGAATTCGTCGCCGACCGAGGTCATGGGGCGGCCGTCGAGCGTGAACAGGCGCCCGAGCTGCGGGGTGTCCCAGACCTCGATGGTCTGATGCGGCGACGCGACCTGGGCGAGCCGGCGCGCGTTCGGAAACCCGTAGGCCATGTCCGGCGTCGGATGGAAAAGAAGCGTGGTAGTCACGGCAAGACCGGCGCGGGCGCGGAGCGGTGCGGCACCTCGATCTATCGAGAAGGCGCCGGGCCGCCCCAAGTTTTCGAGCCCCCTCGGCGGGCCTGCCGCGAAGCGACAGGCTGGGGGCGCTTGTTAGATTATAGAGGGCCGCACCGGCGCCGCAAAGCAGCCGCGCTGCGGCCCCCGGCAGCACTTCTGGCCCCATACCGGAACCCCTATGGGACGCCCTGACGGCGCGGGGCATCTGATAGAATGACCGGCTTTGCAGCCTCGTCCGTTTTGCGCGTCAGCTTGCTCGCGCCCGGTGTTCAGCCGTGTATCGAGGAAGCCGGCCGGTCAGCTGGCGGATGGCGTTCGCCCCCCTTTCTCGACTGCCACCGGATTCGATATGACGACTACCGCCGCCTCTCCCTCGTTGATGGCCAACGCGATTCGCGCGCTCTCCATGGATGCCGTGCAAAAGGCGAACTCGGGCCACCCCGGCGCGCCGATGGGCATGGCCGAGATCGGCGTCGCGCTGTGGGCGCGCCATCTCAAGCACAACCCCGCCAATCCGCACTGGTTCGACCGCGACCGCTTCGTGCTGTCGAACGGCCACGGCTCGATGCTGCTGTACTCGCTGCTGCATCTGACCGGCTACGACCTGCCGATGAAAGAGCTGGAGAACTTCCGCCAGCTGCACTCGAAGACGCCGGGCCACCCCGAATACGGCATCACGCCGGGCGTCGAGACGACCACGGGCCCGCTCGGCCAGGGCGTCGGCAACGCGGTCGGCATGGCGCTCGCCGAAGCGCTGCTCGCGGCGGAATTCAACAAGCCCGACGCGAAGATCGTCGATCACTATACGTACGTGTTCCTCGGCGACGGCTGCCTGATGGAGGGCATCTCGCACGAGGCGTGCTCGTTCGCCGGCACGCTCAAGCTCAACAAGCTGATCGCGTTCTACGACGACAACGGCATTTCGATCGACGGCCACGTCGAGCACTGGTTCAGCGACAACACGCCGATGCGCTTCGAGTCCTACCACTGGAACGTGATCCGCGACGTGGACGGCCATAACGTCGACGCCGTGTCGGCCGCGATCGACGCGGCGCAGCGCTCGGACCGCCCGACGCTGATCTGCTGCAAGACCGTGATCGGCAAGGGCGCGGCCACCAAGGCCGGCGGCCATGAAGTGCACGGCGCGGCGCTCGGCGCCGAGGAAATCGCCAAGACGCGCGAGGCGCTGGGCTGGAACTGGCCGCCGTTCGTGATTCCGCCCGAAGTGTATGCGGCATGGGACGCGAAGGCCGCCGGCGCGAGCGCCGAAGCCGCATGGGACGAGCGTTTCGCCGCCTATCGCGCGAAGTATCCGGCCGAGGCCGCCGAATTCGAGCGCCGCATGACGGGCAAGCTGCCGGCCGACTGGAAGGAAAAAGCCGCCGCGATCATCGCCGCCGCCAACGAACGCGGCGAAACCGTCGCGACGCGCAAGGCTTCGCAACAGACGCTCGACGCGCTGGCGCCGGTGCTGCCCGAACTGCTCGGCGGCTCGGCCGACCTGACCGGCTCGAACCTGACCAACTGGAAGGGCTCGAAGCCCGTGCGCGCCGGCGAAGACGGCATCCAGTGGGGCAATCACATCAACTACGGCGTGCGCGAATTCGGCATGAGCGCGGCCATCAACGGCCTTGAGTTGCACGGCGGCTACAAACCGTTCGGCGGCACGTTCCTGACGTTCTCGGACTACAGCCGCAACGCGCTGCGCGTCGCCGCGCTGATGAAGATCCCGTCGGTGTTCGTGTTCACGCACGATTCGATCGGTCTCGGCGAAGACGGCCCGACGCACCAGTCGGTCGAGCAGCTCGCGAGCCTGCGCCTGATCCCGAACCTCGACGTTTGGCGTCCGGCCGACACGGTCGAAACCGCGGCTGCCTGGACCTACGCGATGGAAGCGCATCTGCCGCAGTGCCTGGTCTTCAGCCGCCAGAACCTCGCGTTCAACACGCGCAGCGATGCGCAGCTCGCGAATGTGCAGAAGGGCGGTTACGTGCTGCGCGATTGGGACGAGGAGTTCGTCGCGCGCAAGATCATCCTGATCGCGACGGGGTCGGAACTCGAACTCGCCATGAAGGCGATCGAGCCGCTCAAGCGCGTCGGGATCGGCGCGCGCGTCGTGTCGATGCCGTCCACGACGGTGTTCGACCGCCAGGACGCCGATTATCGCGAGCACGTGCTGCCGAAGGGCGTCGCGCGCGTCGCGGTCGAAGCGGGCCGCACCGATTTCTGGCGCAAGTACGTGGGCCTCGAAGGCGGCGTGGTCGGTATCGACACGTTCGGCGAATCGGCTCCGGCCAACGTGCTGTTCGAGTATTTCGGCTTTACGGTCGACCATCTGGTCGAAACGGCCAAGCAGGTGCTGGCCGCCTAAGGGCCGTATTCGCGGCGCCGGCGCGCGGTAGCGGCGCCCGGCGCCGCGCCGCATCGCGCGAGCGGTGCCAACGATTTTTTTACCAATCAGGAGATAAACCATGACGATTCGCGTTGCCATCAACGGCTATGGCCGTATCGGCCGTAACACCCTGCGTGCGCTTTACGAGGAAGGTAAGAAGCACGACATCGAGATCGTTGCGATCAACGATCTGGGCGATGCCAAGACCAATGCGCACCTGACGCAGTACGACACCGCGCACGGCAAGTTCCCGGGCCAAGTGTCGGTGGACGGCGACTACCTGGTGGTCAACGGCGATCGCATCAAGGTGCTCGCGAACCGCAACCCGGCCGAACTGCCGTGGGGCGAGCTCGGCGTCGACGTCGTGTTCGAGTGCACGGGCTTCTTCACCACCAAGGAGAAGGCTTCGGCGCACCTGAAGGCGGGCGCGAAGAAGGTCATCATCTCGGCGCCGGGCGGTAAGGACGTCGATGCGACGATCGTCTATGGCGTGAACGACGGCGTGCTCAAGGGCACCGACACCGTGATCTCGAACGCATCGTGCACGACGAACTGCCTCGCGCCGCTCGTGCTGCCGCTGAACGAAAAGATCGGCATCGAAACGGGCCTGATGACGACGATCCACTCGTACACGAACGACCAGGTGCTGACCGACGTCTATCACGAGGACCTGCGCCGCGCGCGTTCGGCCACGCACAGCATGATCCCGACCAAGACCGGCGCTGCCGCCGCCGTCGGCCTCGTGCTGCCGGAACTGAACGGCAAGCTCGACGGCTACGCGATCCGCGTCCCGACCATCAACGTGTCGATCGTCGACCTGTCGTTCATCGCCAAGCGCGACACGACGGTCGAGGAAGTCAACGCGATCATGAAGGAAGCCGCCGAAGGTCCGCTGAAGGGCATCCTCACGTACAGCGACCAGCCGCTCGTGTCGATCGACTTCAACCACAACCCGGCTTCGTCGAACTTCGACGCGACGCTGACCAAGGTGTCGGGCCGTCTCGTGAAGGTGTCGAGCTGGTACGACAACGAGTGGGGCTTCTCGAACCGCATGCTCGACACGGCTGTCGCGCTCGCGAACGCGAAGTAAGCTCGTGAAAGTCCGGGGGCGGAGCGCCGTGCGCGGCGTCCTGCTCCATGAACCGCCCGGTGGTGCTTCGGCACGGCCGGGCGGTTTTGCGTTTACGGGGCGTGCGCCGTTCAGCGGCGAGGATTTTGTGAGATTGACGCGCGGATATCGGCTTCATACGATGCGTTTCGCTATGCCGTCCCCCCGGAGCGCTTCATGTCGAAATTCCTGAATTCGCTGTTTGGCCGCGTGATGATCGCGCTCGTGCTCGGCGTGCTGCTCGGCGCGTTGTTTCCGCATGCCGCGCAGACGCTGCGGCCGCTCGGCGACGGCTTTCTGAAGCTGATCAAGATGATCATCGGGCCGATCGTGTTCTGCGTGGTCGTGCACGGCATGGCGAGCGCGGGCAACCTGAGCAAGGTCGGGCGCGTCGGGCTCAAGGCGATCGCTTATTTCGAGGTGATGAGCACGTTCGCGCTCGCGATCGGGCTGCTGCTCGGGTGGCTGCTGCAGCCGGGGCGCGGCATGAACATCGACCTGCATACGCTCGATCCGGGCGCGCTCGCCGATTATCAGAAGAACGCGCAGGGCCTCAAGGACGCGGGCGCGTACCTGCTCAAGCTGATTCCCGATACGGTGTTCGACGCGTTCGCGAAGGGCGACATCCTGCAGATCCTCGTGTTCGCCGTGCTGTTCGGCGCGGCGCTCGCGGCGTTCGGCGAGCGCGCGCAGCGCGTGAACCGGCTGATCGAGGAATTGTCGCAGCTGTTTTTCCGCATCATGGGCTATATCGTCAAACTCGCGCCGCTCGGCGTGCTGGGCGCGATCGCGTTTACCACGGGCAAATACGGGGTCGCGTCGCTCGAACAGCTCGGCATGCTGGTGTTGGTGTTCTACGCGAGCTGCGCGGTGTTCGTGGCCGTGGTGCTCGGCATCGTGATGCGGCTCGCGGGTTTCAGCATCTTCAAGCTGATCCGCTATTTCCGCGAGGAGTTGTCGATCGTGCTCGGCACGGCTTCGTCGGACGCGGTGCTGCCGCAGGTGATGCGCAAGCTCGAATGGCTGGGCATCAAGGACTCGACGGTCGGTCTCGTGATTCCGACCGGCTATTCGTTCAATCTCGACGGCTTCTCGATCTACCTGACGCTGGCCGTGCTGTTCATCGCGCAGGCGACCAACACGCCGCTGTCGGCGCACGATCTGATCGTGGTGCTGCTCGTGTCGCTGCTGACCTCGAAAGGCGCGCACGGCATTCCCGGATCGGCGATCGTGATTCTTGCCGCGACGCTGGCCGCGGTGCCCGCGATTCCCGCGCTCGGACTCGTGCTGATCCTGCCGGCGGACTGGTTCATCGGCATCGCGCGCGCGGTGACGAACCTGCTCGGCAACTGCGTGGCGACGATCGTGGTGGGGGTGTGGGAACGCGATATCGACCGCGCGCGGGCGCGCCGCGTGCTCGAGGGGGAATTGCCGTTCGCGCCGGTGGCTGCCGGGGCTGCCACGGCCCCGGATCCTGCGGCAGTCTGACATTTGAAGTCACACGTCGCCGGTTGCGCGCCGGAAAGCGGTGCGACGTACTACGGCAGCGTGATCGTGATATGAAATCTTGGCGGACGTTGAGTATCCAGTTGGCGGGTGCGCTATTTCTGACGGTGCCGATTTACCTCGGTTGGCTACATTCTCCGCTGGAAACCTGGATGGCGAACGATTGGGCTGGCTGGAGGCTGCTGAATCCGTGGTTTGAGATCCTCGATGGCATGGCGTGCTTCGGTCCCGATATTCTCATGCTGGGCACCATGACGGAACTCAGTTACCTGCTCGGCGTGATGGGCATGGGTTGCCTCATGCCGCTGTTCGGCCGAGCCGCGTGTGCGGGCGCCACGCGCGCGGCCGTTTTCCTGTTCGTCACGTTCTGGCTTTATCTGGGGCTCGCGCACGCCGTGCTGGAGATTCCATGGATGGACCGGTTCGCGTTCTGGCGCAGTCCGAATCCGATGTTGCCCGTGCCCGGCGGCTTCGGCTGCATGGGGCATTCGCACGGCATTTATTTCGCGATGCTGGCCGTGAGTGCCGCCGCGGGATGGCGGCTCGTGCGGCGCGTCGAAAAGCACGTGTGCCGGCGGCGCGTCCCACGCGCCACCTAAGCGCTTAACGGCGCATCAATGCTTGCGGTGCGGGCAATCGGGCGTGACGCAAGTACCGTACAGCGACAGCGAATGCTCGTGCAGCTTGAAGCCGCGCTCCTTCGCGATGGTCTGCTGGCGCGATTCGATCTCGGCGTCGAAAAATTCCTCCACGCGCCCGCAATCCACGCAGACGAGGTGGTCGTGGTGCGTGCCTTCGTTGAGTTCGAACACGGCCTTGCCGGATTCGAAATTGCTGCGCGACAGCAGCCCCGCCTGCTCGAACTGCGTGAGCACGCGATAGACGGTGGCCAGCCCGATGTCGAGTTCCTCTGCCAGCAGATTGCGGTAAACGTCTTCCGCCGTGAGGTGGCGTACCTTGCTTTGCTGAAAGATTTCGAGGATTTTGATACGCGGTAGGGTGGCCTTCAGCCCAATATTCTTGAGATCGGCGGGATTGGTCATGGCTAGGCATCCCTAGAGTACAATGCAAGGCTTCAATAGTACCGGCTTTCCACCGTATAAGTCACCATCGGCAGTTGGAAAGCGCGGGGAGAGAAACGTTTCCAGTCTCGCTTATGCACGTTCTGAGGAGTCGTATGCGCAGTGTCATCGTTGCCGTTGCCGTCGTCGCGCTGACGGCTTGTTCGACCTACGACAGCGTGACGCAACGCATCGCGCAAAGCGTCACCCCATACCGCATCACCGTGGTTCAGGGCAATTTCGTTTCGGCCGAACAGGCCGCGCAGCTGCATGCGGGCATGACGCGCGACGAAGTGCGCACACTGCTCGGCACGCCGCTGCTGACCGACATGTTCCACGCCGACCGCTGGGACTATGTGTTCTATTTCAAGCGCGGCTTCAAGGTCGTGGTACAGGAGCGCGATCTGGTCCTGCACTTCTCGGGCGATACGCTGACGAGCTGGACCGGCGCGGAGAACCTGCCGTCCGAACTCGATCTGCTCGCCGATATCGACGGCCAGAAAGTGCGTAAGGCGCCCGCCGCGGCGTCGGCCGCATCGGCCGTGACGGCCGCCGCGCCCGCCGCCGAGGCGCTGCCGCAGAC
>CAUPOD010000089.1:0-8291 GCA_963512745.1 uncultured Burkholderia sp.
AGATGAGCCACGTGCCGGTGCCCGCGAGCGCCGCGATCGCCGTGACGTTGATCGACGGCGTGAAGGTCGGCGACAGGTTCGCGATCGACTGCCCGATAACCTCGGGGAAACCCAGCGTGCCGGCGCGCAGGCCGTCGGACGCAGGCGGCGCGGCGGGTGTCGTGCTATGCGGAGTGCTGCTCATGGGGAACTCCCGAGTCGAATGTAATGAATCAAAGTTGAACTGCGTTCAATTCTTCCAGCGCCAAAATTCGCAAAACAATTATCTTCAGGCGGTCCAGCCCGGAATCCAGTTCGTGCCCGCGAGCGGCACGCGCGCCATCGCGGCTGCCTCGACCGTGAGCGCGACGAGATCCTCGGGCTCGAGGTGATGCACGTCCTGCTTGCCGCATGCGCGCGCGAGCGTGGTCAGCTCCATGGTCAGCGTCTTCAGATAGTTGCGCACGCGGCGCGCGCCCTCTTCCGGTTCGAGGCGACGTTCGAGCACGGGGTCCTGCGTGGTCACGCCGACCGGGCAGCGGCCGCTGTGACAGTGGTGGCAGAAGCCGGGCGACGTGTTGAGCGCCGCGTAATCGGCGACGGCCGAATGCAGCGCGCCGTCCTCGTAGTACGTCTCGCTGTTGCAGCCGAGCGCCATCAGCACGCCCTGCCCGATCGCCACGGCATCGGCGCCGAGCGCGAGCGCCTTGGCCACGTCCGCGCCCGTGCGGATGCCGCCCGACACGATCAGCTGCACCTTGCCCTTCATGTTCAGATCCTCGAGCGCGTCGACCGCCTGGCGCACCGCGGCCAGGGTCGGAATCCCGACGTTCTCGATGAAGCAGGTCTGGGTCGCGGCGGTGCCGCCCTGCATGCCGTCCACCACGACCACGTCGGCGCCCGCGTGCACGGCCAGCTTCACGTCGTTGAAGGTGCGCGTGGCGCCGACCTTCACGTAGATCGGCTTCTGCCAGTCCATGATCTCGCGCAGTTCGTGGATCTTGATCGCGAGATCGTCGGGGCCGGTCCAATCCGGATGGCGGCTCGCCGAGCGCTGATCGACGCCGGGCGGCAGCGTGCGCATCGCCGCCACGCGCGGATTGACCTTCTGCCCGAGCAGCATGCCGCCGCCGCCCGGCTTGGCGCCCTGCCCGATCACGATTTCGATCGCGTCGGCGCGGCTCACGTCGTCGGGATTGAAACCGTAGCGCGACGGCAGGCATTGATAGACGAGCCACTTCGACGAGCGGCGCTCCTCGTTGGTCATGCCGCCGTCGCCCGTGGTGGTCGAGGTGCCCGCGGCCGACGCCGCGCGCCCGAGCGCCTCCTTGACGTTGGCCGACAGCGCGCCGAAGCTCATGCCCGCGATCGTGACGGGCGTGTCGAGCACGAGCGGTTTTTCGGCGAAGCGCGTGCCGAGCACGGTGCGGCTCGAACATTTCTCGCGATAGCCTTCGAGCGGATAGCGCGACAGCGACGCGCCGAGGAACAACAGATCGTCGAAATGCGGCACGCGGCGCTTGGCGCCGAGCCCGCGGATCTCGTAGAGGCCGCGCTGCGCGGCGGCATGGATGTAGTCGAGGGTCGCGCGGTCGTAGCCCCACGACTCTTCCTGCTGCAGGCGGGCGAATTGAACGGTCTTGGTTTCCATGGTCTCTACTCGGGTCGGGGCATGGGGGCGCGTCGGCCGCCGCTTCGGCTTCAATACGCCTGATCCGCTTCGGCGTTCCAGTGGTACAGCGTGCGCGCCGACGCGATGCGCTTGAACGCGGCCGGATCGTGATCGAAACCGGCCGCCGCGAGCAGCGCGCCGACGGCGGCAAGATCGTCGTCGCTCATCGGCTCGAAGCGCGCGTCGGCGCCGAGCGATTTGACGTCGCCCTTCACGTACAGCACGGCTTCGTACAGCGAATCGCCGAGCGCGTCGCCCGCGTCGCCGCAGATCACGAGGCGTCCCGCCTGCGCCATGAACGCCGAGAAACTGCCGACCGAGCCGCCGACCACGATGTCCGCGCCCTTGAGCGAGATGCCGCAGCGCAGGCCCGCGTCGCCGTCGATCACGAGCAGGCCGCCATGCGCGGACGCGCCCGCGCCGTTCGACGCGAAGCCGCGCACCTGTACGGTGCCGCTCATCATGTTCTCGGCCACGCCCGTGCCCGCACTGCCCTCGATGACGACCGTCGCGTGCTGATTCATGCCGCCCGCGTAATAACCGGCGTGACCTTCTACGATCACGGTCACGTCGGCATCGAGACCGACCGCGATGTTGTGCGCACCGTTCGGCGAGGTCACGCGCACGGTCTCCCCGTCGAGGTCCGCGCGTGCGCCGTGCAGATACCGGTTCAGCGCGCGCACGGACGTCTCGCTCAGATCGAAGGTCACCGCATCCGTCAGGCTTTCCATACGTACATCTCCTCCGGGGCGGGTTCGAACACGTGCGCATGCTGCACGCCGGGCAGATGCGCAAGCGAGCGGAACTCTGACGCGATCGCCACGTAGTCGTCGGTTTCGGCGACAACCGCGGGTTTGCACGCGAACGGATCGCGGATCAGCGCGAGTTCGGTCGGCGTGCCCATCAGGAACGTGTAGAAGCCGTCGAGCGCCTCGAAGCCCTTCTGCAACGCGGTCTCCAGCGCATCGCCCTCGCGCAGCCGCCATTCGAGAAAGCGGCACGCGGCCTCGGTGTCGTTGTCGGTATCGAAGTGGATGCCGTGCGGTTCGAGCATGCGGCGCACGCCGTACGGGTTCGACAGCGAGCCGTTGTGCACGAGACAAAAATCCTCGCCGGCCGTGAACGGATGCGCGCGATCGGGCGTGACGGCCGATTCGGTGGCCATGCGCGTGTGACCGACCAGATGCGTGCCCTGCAGCGCGGCGAAGCCGTAGCGTTCGGCGACCTGCGCGGGCGTGCCGATGTCCTTGTACAGATCGATCGAGCGGCCCGTGGACAACAGATACAGCTGCGCGTCGTGCGCGCGCAGCCACGCCTTGGCCTCGTCGATGCGGCCGTGCACGGTCAGCACGCCGTGATTGCCTTGCGCCGTGACCTCGACCTCGACGCCGAGCGCCGCGCTCAGCGAGTCCGCGAGCTTGCGCCACGGATACGCGTCGCCGGCCTCGGTAAAGCCCGCATAGACGCTGAGCTTGCGCCGTTCGCCGCCGACCTCGGCGCCGAACACGGCGAGCCCCGCCGAATCGGGACCGCGCTCGGTCATGCCGATCAGCATCGGCACCATCAACTCGCCGAGCCGCGCGCGCAGCGGCGGCGTCTTGACCAACAGGCCGACGATTCCACACATAGTCGCGTCCTCAAAAGAATCAGAAGAATTCCAGGTAGTGCCGTAGTTCCCAATCGGACACGTGACGCATGTACTCGACCCACTCCATGCGCTTGAGCTCGATGAATTCGTCGACCACGGGGCCGAGCGCCGCGCGGATCACCGTGTCGGCTTCCAGCGCGTCGAGCGCTGCCGAGAGGGTCTGAGGCAGCACGCCGATGCCGCGCTCGGCGAGCTGCGCGGCCGAGCAGTCGTAGAGGTTGTCGTTGGACGGCGCGCCCGGCGACAGTTCGCGGTCGATGCCGTCGAGGCCCGCCGCGATCACCGCGGCCGTGGCCAGATACGGGTTGCACGAGCCGTCGGGCAGGCGCAGTTCGATGCGCTCGCCGGGCATGCGCACCATCGTCGAGCGGTTGTTGTCGCCGTAGCTGATATAGGCGGGCGCCCAGGTCGCGCCCGTCAGCGAGCGGCCGACCACGAGGCGCTTGTACGAGTTGACGGTCGGGTTGCACAGCGCGGCGAGCGCGGGCGCATGCGCGAGCAGCCCGGCCGTGAACTGGTAGCCGAGCCGCGACAGCCTCATGCCGAGCGGATCGTGCTCGTCGGCGAACAGATTGCGGCCGCCGCTGCCGATCGACAGATGCATGTGCATGCCGTTGCCGGGGCGGTTCGCGAACGGCTTGGGCATGAACGAGCAGATCATGCCGAGTTCGTTGGCGAGCTCCGCCGCGGCCATCTTGAAGAACACGTAGTGATCGCACGACGTCACGCAATCCGTGTACGTGTAGTTGATCTCGAACTGGCCGTTGGCGTCCTCGTGATCGATCTGATAGACGTCGATGCCGGCCGCGCGCAGCGCGTCGGTCAGCCGTTCGAGGAACTCGCGCGTGCGCGACAGGCCCTTGTAGTCGTAGCACGGTTTGGCCAGCGTATCGCTGCCGTCGCACGGTTCGATCGTGCCGTCGGCGCCGCGGCGCAGCAGCGAGAATTCGGGTTCGAGGCCCGTGTAGAGCGTCCAGCCGCGCTCGGCGAGACGCGCGGTCTGTTTCTTGAGCGTGACGCGCGAATCGTAATCCCATGCTTCGCCGCGCACGTGCCCCTCGCAGACGATGCGCGCGAATTCCGGTTGCCACGGCACCGGCGTCAACGTGGCGAGATCGCCGACGGCCATGAAGTCGGGCCCGTTCGGCGTGATGCCGACGCCCCAGATCGCGAAACCCGCGAAACCGGCGCCCGCGCCGAGCACGCTTTCCAGATGCGCGAGCGGCACGGCCTTGGCCTTGGCCACGCCGTGAATGTCGACGAACTGCGCGAGCACGTACTTGACGCCCTGCCGCGCCAGCACCGTGCGCGCCTGCTCCGCCGATTCGAAGCGCGGCACGTGGCCGAGCGCGACCGCCGCGGGCAAGTTCGTGTCGGACTCACTCATGCTCACTCCTCGCGACGGCTGGATGGACGAATTCAGTATCTCAGAAATTTATTCCCAGTCAAAAATTATTCCCTACAAGAAACATTTCTTATGGAGGGTCCCGGGGTTGTCTGATAATCTGCGGGCTCATGAACGAGGCGAATCATGCATAACGGGGAAGACGGCAAGGCGCCGCTCGAGCGCTATCTGGGCGCCACGATCCGCGAGTTGCGGCTGGGTTTGGGGCTGACCATCGCGCAGGTGTCGGAGCAGGCCGGTATCAGCCGCGGCATGCTGTCCAAGATCGAGAATGCCCAGACCTCCACGGGGCTGGACGTATTGAACCGCATCGCGCAGGCGCTCGGCGTGTCGCTGTCGGGGCTGTTCCGCAACTACGACGTGCCCGCGGGCGGCGCGCAGCTCGTCAAGAAAGGCGCGGGCATGGAAGTGGTGCGCAAGGGCACCAAGATCGGCCATACCTACCATCTGCTCGCGTACGACCAGGGTCCGCGCAAGGCGTTCGAGCCGTTTCTGATCACGATGGACGACGCGTCCGAGCGTTTCCCGACGTTCGAGCACCCCGGCACCGAGTTCATCCACATGTTGAAGGGCGTGATCGAATACCGTCACGGGCAGCAGACCTACGTGCTGCATCCGGGCGACACGCTGACCTTCGAGGCCGACATTCCGCACGGCCCCGAACGCCTGATCAAGACGCCGATCCAGTTTCTGTCGATCTTCATCTATCCGCCCGGCGCGGCGGATTAAACCCGCGAGCGGGTTCGCCGTTTCAAGCGCTCGGGCTCAGCGCATGCTCGGGCAGATGCGGCAGCGCACGCTGCAGCGCGGCGCGCATCGGGCCTTGCAGCACCGAGCGCGTGACCGCGCCGATCTCGTCGGCCAGGTCCGTCCATTCGCCCGAACGGTGCAGCAGGAAAAAATCGCGGCGGCCGAGGCGGCTGTCGGGCAGCGGCAGCACCGTCAACGCGTCGAGATAATGACGCGCCTGCCACAGGCACAGCGGCGTCGAGATCGCGAAACCGAGACGCGCAACCACGAGGCTCATCATCGGATCGGTCGCGTCGAATTCGTAGCGGCGCGCGCTGTCGATGCCGATATGGCGCGCATAGCGCTCGATCTGCTGGCCGATCACCGAGCGCGCCGAATAGCGGATCAGCGGCAGCTCGGCGGCCAGCTCGCGCCAATCGAGCCCCTCGCGGCCTGCCACATGGGTGCGCGCGACCACGGCCACGAACGCCTCGGAGAACAGCGGCCGCTCGACGATGCGCGGATCGCTCAAGACCGTCTGCGTACACACGGTCAGATCGAGCTCGCGGTCGTGCAGCTGCTGGCTCAGCCCGGGCGTCAGGCCCGACCACATCGCGACCTGGCGCGCGCCGTTCGACATCGCGCGGATCAGCTCGGGGCCGATCGTCGCGGCGAACGAATCGACGCAGCCGAGCCGCACCGGCAGCGTGCCCGCGTGCGATGCGTCGCCGATGCGCGTGCTGACCGTGCGCGCATGCTCGAGCAGCGGCCCCGCCAGATCGAACAGCACGCGCCCCGCCGTGTTCGGGCGCGGCGGACGGCTGTCGCGGTCGAACAGCGCGGCGCCCTGCTCGCGCTCGAGCACAGCGATGGCCTGGCTGACCGCGCTCTGGCTCACGCCGAGCCGCTTCGCCGCGGCCGTCATCGAGCCCGTTTCGCAGACCGCGACGAACGCCAGCAGCGCGCGCAAATCGATGGGCGAATCGGGTCGTCTCATGGGCAAGGTCCTGGGCGGCGCGGCACGCCGGGATCAGCGATTCGGGCGGCTCAGCATAAGTTTCGCTTATCAAAAAAGCCCGCGCATGCACCCTTTTTAGAATCGTCGTCATGCCATCGCGGCATCGCCAAATCGGGGAAATCGGCATGAACCACTACGACTGCATCGTGATCGGGGCCGGCGTGATCGGCGCCTCGGTCGCGCATCACCTGGCCGCGCTCGGCGCGCGCAGCGTGCTCGTGCTCGAGCGCGGCACGATCGGCGCGGGCACCACCTCGCAATCGTCGGGGATCTTGCGCACGCATTACTCGGTGCGGCAGAACGTCGAGCTCGCGCGCGCGTCGTGGGCCGCGTTCAACGACTTCGCGGCCTACGTCGGCGACGACGAAGCGTCGTGCGGCCTCGTCAAATGCGGCTACATGATCGTGTCGCCCGACGGCGGCAAGCTCGAGGCGTTGCGCGCGTCGTTGCACGCGCAACGCGAGATGGGGATTCCGGTCGAGCTGCTCGACGCTCGCGAGGCGCAGGCGCTGATGCCGATCGCGCATTTCGAGGACGCCGCGCTGATCGGCTTCGAACCCGAGGCCGGTTTCGCGGACGCGTATCTGGTCGCCACGAGCTTCGCGCGTTCGGCGCGCCGCCACGGGGTCAAGATCCTCGAAGGCACTACGGTGACGGGGCTGCTCCGCGAGGGCGGCCGCGTGACGGGCGTCGAGACCACGGCCGGCCGCTTCGGCTGCGCGCGGCTGATCAGCACGCAGAACATCTGGACGCGCGAGCTGGCCGGCTGGCTCGGCATGACGCTGCCCGTCAAGCCCGAGCGCCACGCGGTGCTCGCGCTCGAATGCGCGGCCGGCGCCTATACGTTCCGCATGCCCGTGTTCAAGGATCTCGGCTCGCCCGGCATGATGTATTACCGCAGCTACGGCGGCACGCAGATGCTCGCCTCCGAGGGCGTGGTCGGCGAGACGCTCGGCGCGGCCGAGACCGAACAGGGGGACATCTCGCTCGATTACGTGGCCGAGGTCGGCGCGCAGGCGGCCGAGCGCTTCCCCGCCTACGCGGACGCGGGACTCGCGTCGGCATGGACGGGCGTGTACGACGTCACGCCCGACTGGAACCCCGTGCTCGGCGCGCTCGACGGCATCGACGGCCTGACGGTCGGTTTCGGCTTCTCGGGGCACGGCTTCAAGCTGTCGCCCGGCATCGGCAAGTTGCTCGCGCAACATGCGCTCGGGCTGCCGACCGATGTCTCGCTCGAGCCGTATGCACTCGACCGGTTTGCCAAAGGCGCGTTGCTGACGGGGCGGTATGGGTTGGGGGCGGTGTCTTGAAGGTCGTGCCGACGGCCGCCGACTCCGCGCATCCACCCACACCGATGCACGCTTCATCGCTTTCCAAGCGCTATTTCTGAGCGGTACAGCGCGAGCAGCAGGCCAACGTCGGTGGCGCGACTTAAACCAAACCGCCACGCGCACGCACGCAACTCGAACGATCGAGATCGCCCCCTGACCCGGACCGTCCGCGCGCCACACCCCGCCCCGCCGCCCCGCCAACCGAACTCCATCGCAGTACCGGGTTAAACTCTGGCCTCACGGCCCTGCCGTCCCACGCGCCGCAGCGCTTCCTCTTTCTCGTGGAGTATTTGCCGATGAGCGACGGCGTCCCGTCTCCGGTCTTTCGTCCCACCGTGTCCGCCACGCGCGCCATTTGTCTGGCGCTCGCGAGCCTCGCGCTGTCCGCGTGCGGCATGCTGCGCACGCCCGCGCCGATCACCGAAGCCGAGGTCGAACCCGTCGTGACGGCCGAAGCCGCGAGTGCGCCGGCCGCGGCCTCCGAGCCCGCGAGCGCGCCGCAGGCC
>CAUPOD010000090.1:0-8244 GCA_963512745.1 uncultured Burkholderia sp.
GCGCGGGCGTGCCGGGCAGCGCGGCGTCGAGCGCGTCGACGCTCGGCGCGGTGGCGCCGGCGGCCCGCGCGAAGATGTCGAGCAGGTCGGCGAGGTCCGCGCGCGTCGTGGTTTCGTCGATCGACAGGCCGACTTGCGTATCGCTGACGTGGCGCAGGTTGATGCGGCGTCCGGCGGCCAGGTGATGCAGCTGCGCGGTCAGCGCGCCCGTGTCGAACGTGAGCGTATCGAAGAAGTGTTCGTTGACGCGCTTGTAGCCGAGTTGCTCGAGGCCGGCGGCGAGCAGCGCGGCGATGCGGTTCACGCGCAGCGCGATGGTCTTGAGGCCGTGCGGGCCGTGATAGACCGCGTACATGCTGGCCATGATCGCGAGCAGCGCCTGCGCCGTGCACACGTTCGAGGTCGCCTTCTCGCGGCGGATGTGCTGTTCGCGCGTTTGCAGCGCGAGACGCAGCGCGGGCTTGCCTTGCGCATCGACGGTCACGCCGACGAGGCGGCCCGGCATCTGGCGCTTGAACTCGTCGCGCACGGCCATGTAGGCCGCATGCGGGCCGCCGAAGCCGACCGGCACGCCGAAACGCTGCGAGTTGCCGACGGCCACGTCCGCGCCCCATTCGCCCGGAGGCGTGAGCACGGTCAGCGCGAGCAGGTCGGCCGCCACGACGACATGGCCGCCCGCGGCATGGATCGCCTCGGCCAGCGCGCGGTAGTCGCGCACGTCGCCGTTCACGCCCGGATATTGCAGCAGCACGCCGAATGCGTTGGCCTGCGCGGCTTGTTCGGCCGGGCCGGTCTGGATTTCGATGCCGATCGGCGCGGCGCGCGTGCGCAGCACTTCGAGCGTTTGCGGCAGCACGTCGTCGGCCACGTAGAACACGCGCGACTTCGATTTGCCCGCGCGCTGCAGCAGCGTCATCGCTTCGGCCGCGGCCGTCGCCTCGTCGAGCAGCGACGCGTTCGAGATCGCGAGACCCGTCAGGTCGGCGACCATCTGCTGATAGTTGAGCAGCGCTTCGAGGCGGCCTTGCGAGATTTCGGGCTGATACGGCGTGTAGGCCGTGTACCAGGCCGGATTCTCGAGCACGTTGCGCAGGATCACGGCCGGCGTGTGCGCGTTGTAATAGCCTTGACCGATGAAGGTACGGAACACCTGGTTCTGATCCGCGAGCTGACGCAGCGCGGCGAGCGCTTCGGCTTCGCTGCGCGGCTGCGCGAACGAGCCGAGCGGCAGCGCGTCGGTGCGGCGGATCGAGGCCGGAATCACGGCGTCGATGAGCGCGGCGCGCGAGGCGAACCCGAGCGCGTCGAGCATCTTCTGCTGGCTGGCCGCGTCGGGGCCGATGTGGCGTTCCGCGAACGCGTCGTGGGTTTCGAGCGCGGCGAGCGAGAGGGCAGTCATTTGAGGAACCGGGTGTTCGAGCTTCATGTTCGATCTGCTGGCACGGCGCGCATTCGGCTCGGGGCCGGCGCGCGCCGCGCGGTGAGGGTCAAAAGGAAAAGCGGCTTAGCCGATCAGCTTGCTGTACGCGTCGGCGTCGATCAGGTTCGCGGTCGTGGCGCCGTCGGCGAGCTTGATCTTGAACAGCCAGGCGTCGTACGCGTCGCTGTTGACCGTATCCGGCGCGTCGATCGCGTCCTGGTTGATCGCGAGCACTTCGCCCGATACGGGCGAGTAGATGTCCGACGCGGCTTTCACCGATTCGACCACGCCGACGGCGTCGCCGGCCTTCACGGTCTTGCCGACTTCGGGCAGTTCGAGGAACACGATGTCGCCGAGCGTGCTTTGCGCGTGGTCGGTGATGCCGACCGTCAGCGTGCCGTCCGCTTCGGTGCGGATCCATTCGTGTTCGTCGGTGTATTTCAGGTCGGCGGGAACTTGGCTCATCAGAGGCTCCTAGGTTCGTATTCGGAAAAACGTAAAAAGGGATGACGTCGCAAATACACGTAGCGTGACGCGCGGGTTACGCCGCGAGCACCTTGCCGTTGCGCACGAACGGCAGTTTTACCACGCGCGCGGGGAATTCCTTGTCGCGGATCACGACGCGCACGGTGTCGCCGGGCGCCACGCCGAGCGGCACGCGCGCGAACGCGATCGACTCCTGCATCGTAGGCGAGAACGTGCCGCTCGTGATCTCGCCGGCGCCTTGCGCGCACAGCACTTTTTGATGGGCACGCAGCACGCCGCCCGCACGGCCGTTTTCCTTTTCGAGGATCAGGCCGACGAAGTTGGCGCGCGAGCCGTGCGCCGCGAGTGCCGCGCGGCCGACGAAGGTGCGCGGCGCGGCGAGATCGACGGTCCAGGCGAGGCCCGCGTCGAGCGGCGAGACGTTCTCGTCCATGTCCTGGCCGTACAGGTTCATGCCCGCTTCGAGGCGCAGCGTGTCGCGCGCGCCGAGGCCGCACGGGCGCACGCCCGCGTCGCGCAGCGCGTTCCACAGCGCTTCGACGTGGATCGTCGGCACGATGATCTCGAAGCCGTCTTCGCCCGTGTAGCCCGTGCGCGCGACGGTCAGCTCGCCGAACGGCGTGTCGGCCACCTGCGCGGCGTTGAACGGCTTCAGCTCGCTCGTCGCGGCGCGTGCGGCGGGCACGGCTTGCCAGACTTTCTCGCGCGCGTTCGGGCCTTGCACGGCGACGATCGACAGATCGCGGCGCGCGGCGATCGACAGGTCGTATTCGCCTTGCTCGTCGAGCTGGTAGAACCAGGTCAGGTCTTTTTCGGCGGTGCCTGCGTTGACCACCACGCGGAAGAAATCCTCGGCGAAGTAATAGACGATCAGGTCGTCGATCACGCCGCCTTGCGGGTTCAGCAGGCACGAGTAGAGCGCCTTGCCCGGGGTCTGCAGCTTGGCGACGTTGTTGGCGATCGCGTGTTCGAAGAACGAACGCGCGCGCGGGCCGCGGAAATCGACCACGCACATGTGCGAGACGTCGAACATGCCGGCATCGCTGCGCACGGCCTGGTGTTCCTCGATTTGCGAGCCGTAGTTGACGGGCATGTCCCAGCCGCCGAAATCGACCATGCGGGCATTGAGCGCGCGGTGCGCGGCGTGAAGCGGGGTGTGTTTGAGTGCGGTCATCGAGGTCTCGGGCAGAGGGCCCGGGCGCGTTGCCCGAGCACGGATCAAAACGGCGATGCGGCCCGCCGCCCGGGCGCGAAACGACCTGGCGACGACATTGCAGCATGCCCCTCTGTCCTCGATACCTGAGAGATTGCGCCGCGGCTAGGCCGATGGCGCGCGCCCCTTCGGTGGGCAGCTTGCCCGCGCGACCCGCGCGCGGCTACTACCGCTCTCCAGAGTGCGAAGAACGCCTGGGCGAGCCAAGCCGGTTCTTCGACGCGTTCGGTCCTTTTGCCTGAGAGTTTGTGGGTGTGCCCCTTCGGCGGCGCGATGGGGTTTGGGACCCCGCTCGCACACTCTCCCGATGCGTGCGGGCGAATGTACGCGAGCGATCCGCGCTTGTCAATTTGCGCTTATTCGGCAGCGTTTTCACGACATGCCGGAAGCGTTTACGGCGCGCAGCGACGGGCTCGGCCGCGCGCCGGAGGGCGCCGCGTGGTCAGTATCCGGAGGCCGCCTGGACGTTGCTCGATTGCGCTTCGATCACCGCTCGATCGCGAGCCGGTCGCGCTCCGGTCACTGCTCGATCACGCGGTTCGCCATGTCGAGTTCCTGGCCGAGCAGGCGCTGTTCGTCCGACGAAATGCCGCCGCCGTGCTGGGACGCCATATCGGACGCTTCCTGGCGGATCACCTCGAGACGGCGGTGCAGCGCGTCGCCGGTCGCGGCCGGATAGGCGCCCGCGTTCACGCGCACGCCGATGTTCTTGTGGAGACCGTCGATGCGCTGCATGACGGCCTGCAGCCGATCGCGGCCCGGCACCGCGGCTGGCGCCGGAGCGGGCGAGGGGGCCGGTGCTGGTGCGGGCGTGGAAGTGGCGGCAGGAGCCGACGACGGCGCCGAAGACGGTGCGCTCGGGCGCGGCGCAGGCGTGGGCCGCGTGGCCGCGGACGTTGCGGAATGCGGCCGCGCGGGCGGCTGGAAAATAGAACAAGCGGCCAGCATGCCCACGAGGGCGCAACTGCCGGCCGCGCGAAGCAGGCGGAACATGTGAATCTCCGTAAACAACAAGCGGCGCGCGTTCAAACCGGCGTCCGGACGAACGGCACGCGGCGCCCTTCGCGTTCGCTGCGTTCGGCGAGCTCGATGATCGTCATCACGTCCACGGCGTCCTGCGCGGGCACCGGCGTGGGGGCGCCGTCGAGCAGCGCCGCGGCGAGCGCACGGTAGAACTCGGCGTATTGGCCGTCGAGCGTCGGCAGCGGGCGTTCGGTTTCGACCTCGCCCTCGAGCACGCGCAGCACGCCGGGCGGGTTGCCCGTGCCGAACGCGACGTCGTCGGGCGTGAGGCCTGCCTTCAGTTGATCTTCCTGGGTGTCGAGGCCGTATTTCTGATAGCCGCCGCGCGTGCCGAGCACGGTGAAGCGCGGCGGTTCGATCACGGCCAGCATGCTCGTGTGGAGCACCACGTCCTTGTCGGCATAGCCGAGCACGAGATGCGCGAAATCGACGGCCGCGCCGCCCTCGCGGCGCGTTTTCACGTTCGCGCTCACGGTGTCGGGCGCGCCGAACAGCACGAGCGCCTGATCGATCAGATGCGGACCGAGGTCGAACAGCAGGCCGCCGCCGCGCGCCGCCTGCTCGCGCCAGCGTTCGCGCACGGCCGGCCGGAACCGGTCGAAATGCGATTCGAAATACGTGACGCGGCCGAGTTCGCCGCTGTCGAGCAGCCCGCGCAGCGTCAGGAAATCGCCGTCCCAGCGGCGGTTGTGGAACGGCACGAACAGCTTCCCGCGCGCGTTCGCGAGGCGCGCGAGTTCGAGCGCCTCGGCCGCGCTCAGCGTGACGGGCTTGTCCACCACCACGTGGCGGCCCGCTTCGAGCACGCGCTTGGCCAGCGGGAAATGCGTATCGTTGGGCGTGGCGATCACCACGCAGTCGATTTCAGGCAGCGCAAGCAGCGCGTCGAGATCGGCGACCACGCGCGCGTCGGGATAGGCCGCATGCGCGCGTTCGGCTTGTCCGCTCGCGATCGCCGCCAGGCGCGTACGGCCCGAGTGGGCGATGACCGGAGCATGGAACGTTTCACCCGCGAAGCCGAAGCCAAGCAGGCCGATATTGAGCAAAGAGGGCATGATCGATTCAGTCGAAACCAGGAGCGGCCGCGGACAAACGGCCTTAATCAACGGTCGGATATTGTGGCATGCTTCGGCCTTGCTTTTGCCAATGCCCCCTCTTCAGCACCATGTCAGCCGGTCTTAATCCCGCCCAGAACGAAGCCGTCCGCTATTTCGACGGCCCCTGCCTCGTCCTCGCCGGCGCAGGCAGCGGCAAGACGCGCGTGATCACCCAGAAAATCGCGTACCTGATCGAAGCCAAGGGTTTCGAGCCGCGCCATATCGCCGCCGTCACGTTTACGAACAAGGCCGCCGCCGAGATGCGCGAGCGCGTCGCCAAGCTGCTCGAGGGCAAGACCCTCACGACGCCCGGCAAGGAAGGCCGCAAGGTGCCCGTCAACCAACTGACGGTTTGCACCTTCCACTCGCTCGGCGTGCAGATCCTGCGCCAGGAAGCCGAGCACGTCGGCCTCAAGCCGCAGTTCTCGATCATGGATTCGGACGACTGCTTCGGCCTGATCCAGGAGCAGATCGGCACCACCGACAAGGCCCTGATCCGCAAGATCCAGAACTGCATCTCGCTGTGGAAGAACGGCCTCGTCACGCCCGAGCAGGCGATGACGATCGCCGCGAACGAGGACGAGCATCAGGCCGCGCTCGTATTCCGTAATTACGTCGCGACCCTGCATGCGTACCAGGCCGTCGATTTCGACGACTTGATCCGCCTGCCGACCGAGCTGTTCGCGAGCAACGAGCAGGTGCGCGAACGCTGGCAGAACAAGCTGCGCTATCTGCTCATCGACGAGTACCAGGACACGAATACGTGCCAGTACACGCTGCTCAAGCTGCTGGCCGGCCCGCGCGCCGCGTTCACGGCCGTGGGCGACGACGACCAGGCGATCTACGGCTGGCGCGGCGCGACCATCGAGAACCTCGCGCAGCTCGGCAAGGATTTCCCGAAGCTGCACGTGATCAAGCTCGAACAGAACTACCGTTCGACGGTGCGCATCTTGACCGCCGCCAACAACGTGATCGCGCAGAACCCGAAGCTGTTCGAGAAGAAGTTGTGGTCCGAGCACGGCATGGGCGACACGATCACCGTGACGCCGTGCAACGACGAGGAGCACGAGGCCGAATCCGTTGTGTTCCGCCTGTCCGCGCACAAGTTCGAGCGGCGCGCGCAGTTCCGCGACTACGCGATCCTGTACCGCGGCAATTTCCAGGCGCGCATTTTCGAGCAGGTGCTGCGCCGCGAACGGATTCCGTACGTGCTGTCGGGCGGCCAGTCGTTCTTCGACAAGGCCGAGATCAAGGACTTGTGCGCGTATCTGCGCCTGATCGCGAACGCCGACGACGATCCCGCGTTCATCCGCGCCGTCACCACGCCGCGGCGCGGCATCGGCAACACCACGCTCGAAGCGCTCGGCTCGTATGCGGGGTTGGCCAAGGTGTCGCTGTTCGAGGCCGTCTATATGGGCGGCATCGAGGCGCGTCTCGCGCCGCGCCAGCTCGAACCGCTGCGCATGTTCTGCGATTTCATCCAGCGTCTGGCCGAGCGCGCCGCGAAGGAGCCCGCGACCGTCGTGCTCGACGACATGATGGAAGCGATCCACTACGAGGCGTACCTGTACGACGCGTTCGACGAGCGCCAGGCGCAATCGAAGTGGCAGAACGTGCTCGAATTTCTCGAATGGCTGAAGCGCAAGGGCACCAAGCCCGAACCGGACAGCATCGAGGACGGCGAAGCCACCGGCTACGACAACGCCGACGGCCTCGCCGACACGGGCAAGAACCTGCTCGGGCTGATCCAGACCGTCGCGCTGATGTCGATGCTGGAAGGCAAGGACGAAGACCCCGACGCCGTGCGCCTGACGACCGTGCATGCGTCGAAGGGACTCGAATATCCGCACGTGTTCCTGGTCGGCGTCGAGGAAGGCATCATGCCGCACCGCGGCAACGCCGAGGCGGTGGACGAGGTCGATGCAGGGCGCATCGAGGAAGAGCGGCGTTTGATGTATGTGGCGATCACGCGTGCGCAGCGCAGCCTGCATCTGAACTGGTGCAAGAAGCGCAAGCGCGCGAGGGAGACGGTGGTGTGCGAGCCGTCGCGCTTCATCGCCGAGATGCAGCTGGACGAGGCGCCGCCGCCGACACCCGAAGAGGCGCCGATGACGCCGAAGGACCGGCTCGCGAGTTTGAAGGCTTTGCTGCAGAAATAGGGCCAAAGTGGGGGCGATAGGGCCGCGGTCGGAGCCGCGCCGCGGGCCGCCGGTGTGAGCCTGATGCGCTTTGCTCTATGTGCCGCAAGGTGCGTTGCGCTACGCTGGGTCTAATTTGGCGATTTCACCGAGGAGCCGGTCGATGATCACGTCAGGAAGCTGCCATTGCGGCAATATTTCGTTTACGCTCGACTGGCGCGATGCGCCCGCGCGCATTGCTACTCGCGCGTGCACGTGTTCGTTTTGCCGCAAGCATGGCGGCGTGTGGACATCCTGCCCGACGGGCGCGCTCGAGGTCACGGTGAAAGACCCGGCGCGCGTCGGCGCTTATGCGTTCGGCACGCAGACGGCTCGCTTTCATGTCTGTGCCGTTTGCGGCGTCGTGCCCGTGGTGACGAGCGACGCGGGCGGCCGGCTGCGCGCGGTCGTCAACGTCAATGCGTTCGACGGCGTCGATGCATCGCTGATCGAGCCGGCCGCTGCCGCCTGCTTCGACGCGGAGAGCACGGACGAGCGGCTCGCGCGCCGCGAGCGCAATTGGATTCCGGATGTGGTGTTTCGTCCGGGGTTGCCTGCGTAATCCTTCGCTTATTTCGCTACTTCGCCGCCTGTTTGGCCGCGTTCACCATGTAATCGACGGCCGCCTTGACGTCGGCGTCGGATGCGTTCGAGCCGCCGCGCGGCGGCATATTGCCTTTTCCTTGCAGTGCGTAGTTGTAGATCACGGGCATCGGATCCTTGAGGCGCGGCGCCCAATCGGCCGCGTTGCCGAATTTCGGCGCGCCGAGCAGGCCCGTGCCGTGGCACGGCTGGCATGTCGCTGCGAATAGCGCCTTGCCCGCGCCC
>CAUPOD010000091.1:0-8198 GCA_963512745.1 uncultured Burkholderia sp.
CTTCCCGGCCGTGAAGCATTCCCACGCGACGGAACCGGCCGCCACGGTGCCCGCGCGCAGCGCGACGCGATTCGCCGACGTGCCGGCCGCGGCATCGCCGTCCGGCACGGAGGGTACGAGCACCAGCGTATTAGCGCCCGCCTCGGCGACGCGCGGCGCGTACGCGACCGTGATCTGCCCGGTGGCGCCGTCGATCGCGACCGATTCGACGTTGCGCGTCGCGAGCGGCGCATCGTAGCCGAGCGCGAGATCGAGGCCGCTCGCGGCATTCTCGGCCACCGCGAGCCGCGCCCCGGCCGACAACGCGAATCCCTCGCCGACGCGCCCGCGCACCAGATAGTCCTGATACGCGGGAATCGCGTAGGCGGCCAGCACGCCGACGATGGCCAGCACGATCATGAGTTCGATCAGCGTGAAGCCGCGATCGAGCCGCCTGGCATGGGGCGCCGGACACGAAACCGGGAACCGGAGAAAAGGGAAAGAAAGCGGCGCCGCGCGCGGCGGGCGCCGGCGGCACGAGAGCTGCGGCATGGCGATGACCTCGGATCGAATGCGTCCGCTCCATGGCGGACGAACGCTTCGATCCTAGCCGCGCAGCCCCGCGCCGAATAGCTGGCCGAATGGCCAACCGACCGGGCAACGAGCCCCTCAGCGCGGCGTCTGGGAGGCGGTCAGCGCCGCGGCCTTGCCTTTCTTGCGGCGTTGCAACGCATAGCCGACTGCCACCACGAACAACGCGCCCACCACGTGTGCGCCATGCGTGGCGAACGGATGGTCGAGGAAGCTCCAGGCTTCGGCCACCGGGTCGTGCACGATCAGGCCGCCCGCGATCCAGCCCAGCAGTGCCGCGCCGAACGTCACGAGCATCGGCAGGCGGTCGAGCAGCTTCATCACGATGGTGCTGCCCCACACGATGATCGGCACGCTGAGCAGGAGCCCGAAAATCACGAGCGCGAGCCGGTGCGTCGGGTCCGCCTGCTCGGCCGCGCCGGCGATCGCGATCACGTTGTCGAGGCTCATCACGGCGTCGGCGATCACGACCGTGCGCACCGCGGCCCACAGCGTCTCGCTGGCCTCGATGTTCTCGTGTCCGGACTTGTGCGGCTGCATCAGGTGCACGCCGATCCAAAGCAGCGTCAGGCCGCCTGCGATCTTCAGGAACGGCACGTCGAGCAGCGTCACTGCGAACGCGATCAGCAGCACGCGCAGCGCGATCGCCCCGACCGTACCCCAGATGACGCCCTGAATGCGCTTGTCGTCCGGGAGTTTGCGGCAGGCCAGCGCAATCACCACGGCATTATCTCCGCCGAGCAGCAGGTCGATCAGAACGATCTGCAGCACGGCGCCCCAGTGCATGGTGGCAAAGAATTCGAGCATAACTGGCGTATGAAAATGAATAGAGGGACGCGACGCATACCTGCGTCACGCAGGAACAAGCCGCGCAGCGTGAATATTACAATTGTTTTTCAACAATTTAACGAACCGTTGCGACATCTCATTATCCGCGATATCCGCATGTAAAAAAACAAAACCCCGCGCACCGGAGTACGCGGGGTTCTGCGCCGCTCGCGCGGCCGGCTGTCAGTCGAAACTTACAGCGCGGCCTTGAGCAGACGGCCCATTTCGGACGGGTTGCGCGTGACGGTGATACCGCACGCTTCCATGATTTCGAGCTTCGCTTCGGCCGTATCGGCACCGCCCGAGATCAGCGCGCCGGCGTGGCCCATGCGCTTGCCCGGAGGCGCCGTGACGCCGGCGATGAAGCCGACCACCGGCTTCTTCATGTTGTCCTTGATCCACTGCGCGGCGGTCGCTTCGTCCGGACCGCCGATTTCGCCGATCATCACGACCGCATCCGTTTCCGGATCGTCGTTGAACATCTTCATGATCTCGATGTGCTTCAGACCGTTGATCGGGTCGCCGCCAATGCCGACCGCCGTCGATTGGCCGAGGCCGAGCGCCGACAGTTGGGCAACCGCTTCGTACGTGAGCGTGCCCGAACGCGACACGACGCCGATGCGGCCCTTGCGGTGGATGTGACCCGGCATGATGCCGATCTTCAGTTCGTCCGGCGTGATCACGCCCGGGCAGTTCGGGCCGAGCAGCAGCGTCTTGCGGCCTTCGCGGCGCATACGATCCTTGACTTCGATCATGTCGCGCACGGGGATGCCTTCGGTGATGCAGATCGCCAGATCCAGGTCGGCTTCGACAGCTTCCCAGATCGCGGCGGCCGCGCCTGCCGGCGGCACGTAGATGACCGACACGGTCGCGCCGGTCGCTTCCTTCGCGTCCTTGACGTTCGCGTAGATCGGAATGCCTTCGAAATCCTCGCCGGCCTTCTTCGGGTTCACGCCGGCGACGAATGCTTCGCGGCCGTTGGCGTACTCGCGGCACATACGCGTGTGGAACTGACCGGTCTTGCCGGTGATGCCTTGCGTGATGACCTTCGTGTCTTTGTTGATCAGAATCGACATGTATTGACCTCTGTTCGATCAGGCGTCGCGCATCGCGCGCGCCGCCTTGCGTTCAATTAAGCGCCTTACTTGCCAGCGGCGGCCGCGACGACCTTCTGGGCAGCCTCTTCCATGCTGTCCGCCGAGATGATCGGCAGGCCGGATTCGGCGAGCATCTTCTTGCCCAGGTCTTCGTTCGTGCCCTTCATGCGCACGACGAGCGGCACGTTGAGGTTCACGGCCTTCGAACCGGCGATCACGCCTTCCGCAATCACGTCGCAGCGCATGATGCCGCCGAAGATGTTCACGAGAATCGCCTTCAGGCCCGGGTTCTTGAGCATCAGCTTGAACGCTTCGGTCACCTTCTCCGTGGTGGCGCCGCCGCCCACGTCGAGGAAGTTGGCCGGCTCGCCGCCGAACAGCTTGATCGTGTCCATCGTGGCCATGGCCAGGCCCGCGCCGTTCACGAGGCAGCCGATGTCGCCGTCGAGCGAGATGTAGGCCAGATCGAACTTCGAGGCTTCGATTTCAGCCGGATCTTCTTCGTCCAGATCGCGGTACGCGACGATTTCCGGGTGACGGAACAGCGCGTTCGAATCGAAGTTGAACTTCGCGTCGAGTGCCGTGACCGTGCCGTTGCTCGACACGTTCAGCGGGTTGATCTCGGCCAGCGATGCGTCGGTTTCCCAGAATGCCTGATACAGGCCCTTCAGGATGGCACGCGCTTGCGGAATCGAAGCGGCCGGCACGCCGATCTTCGCGGCGAGGTCGTCGGCTTGCGCATCGGTCAGGCCGACCGACGGCTCGACGATGACCTTGTGGATCAGCTCGGGATGCTTTTCGGCGACTTCCTCGATGTCCATGCCGCCTTCGCTCGAACCCATCAGCACGATCTTCTGCGACACGCGGTCGACCACCAGGCTGACGTACAGTTCCTTGTTGATGTCGGCGCCTTCTTCGATCAGCAGGCGGTTCACCTTCTGGCCTTCCGGGCCGGTCTGGTGCGTCACGAGCTGCATACCGAGGATCTGGTTCGCGTATTCGCGCACCTGGTCGATCGACTTGGCCACCTTGACGCCGCCGCCCTTGCCGCGGCCACCTGCGTGGATCTGAGCCTTCACCACCCACACCGGGCCGCCCAGTGCTTCCGCTGCCTTCACAGCTTCTTCCACCGAGAACGCCGGCGTGCCGCGCGGGACCGCGACGCCGAACTTCCGCAGGATTTCCTTACCCTGGTACTCGTGAATCTTCATGCGTGATTCCTTCAGTCTGAGAGTTTGGTTAAAAGTCTTGACATGTTGTAGTCAGCCGCCGGCTGCAACCGCAGCGGCTTACGAATTCCATTCAATTCCGCCGCTCGCAGGCGCGCTCGGCAAATGCCGTTCCGCTCTGACAAATCGGGTCAAATAGACGCATGCCGGCGCATGGCAGGGAGATAGGAAAAACCCGCGGATCATAGCACAGAGACGCCTGTTTTTCCCGGCTCGATTGATACTTGTCAGGCGCTCGAAAGCGTGCTGTGGCGGGGGATTGGCGCGGATTCGGGGAACGAGGATCAGGCGTCTTCGAATGCTGGGCCGAAGTCGTCGTCGTCCGCGCCGCCGCCCTTGAGCAGCCGCGAAATCACCGCATGCGAGAAGCCGCGCATGGCGAGAAAACGCGTCTGGCGCATACGTTCCGCGGGCGTTTGCGGCAGGACTCCGAATTTTTTGTCCCAGACGGCCGCGGCGCGCGCGGATTCGGTCGCGCGCAACTGGGAACCGACTGCCTCGAGCACGGTTTCGTCTAGCGCGTGACGCTTCAGTTCGCTGACGATGCGCGCCGCGCCCATGCGCGAGGCGCGCCGGTGCATGAGGCTTTCGGCGAAACGTTGATTGGAGAGCCAGCCGCCCTGTTCGAGCGCGTCGAGCACGGTGTCGAGCGAATCGTCGGGCTCGACGTATGGCGCAAGCTTGCGCGCGAGTTCGGTGCGGCTGTATTCGCGGCGCGAAAGATAGCCGATCGCGCGCGCTTTCAGCGTGCGCGCGGGACGTTGGCGTTTGGGAGAGGCGGCGGGATCGCGCTCGGCGCCATCGGCATCGGCCGTGGCGTGCGGCGTGGCGAACGGATCGAGCGGGTCGAATGTGCCGACCGAGTCATTCCCGGCGAGAGCGTCCGACACAGCGGATGTGCCGGACGGCTCGCGGGAATCGGTCTTATCCGGCGCCGCGAAGCGCGGCGCGCGGCGGGTACGAATCACGCTTCGTCGTCGGCGCTTTCGACTTCTTTGCCGAACTCGACGTTTGCCGGCATCGCGCTGACGCCGAGCGATTCGCGCACGCGGTTTTCGATCTCGCGCGCGATATCGGGATTTTCGCGCAAGAACTCGCGCGCGTTGTCCTTGCCCTGGCCGATCTTTTCGCCCTGGTAGCTGTACCAGGCACCAGCCTTGTCGACGATCTTCGCCTGCACGCCGAGGTCGATGATTTCGCCTTCGCGTGAAATGCCTTCGCCGTAGAGGATGTCGAACACGGCTTCGCGGAACGGCGGCGCGACCTTGTTCTTGACGACCTTGACGCGCGTTTCGTTACCGACCACCTCGTCGTTCTTCTTGATCGAGCCGATACGGCGGATGTCGAGACGCACCGATGCGTAGAACTTCAGCGCATTGCCGCCCGTCGTGGTTTCCGGATTGCCGAACATCACGCCGATCTTCATACGGATCTGGTTGATGAAGATCACGAGGCAGTTCGTGCGCTTGATCGTGCCCGTGAGCTTGCGCAGCGCCTGCGACATCAGACGCGCCTGCAGACCCGGCAGCGAATCGCCCATCTCGCCTTCGATTTCGGCCTTCGGCACGAGCGCCGCGACCGAATCGATCACGATCATGTCGATCGAGCCCGAGCGCACGAGGGCGTCGGCGATTTCGAGCGCCTGCTCGCCCGTGTCGGGCTGCGAGACCAGCAATTCGGGCACGTTGACGCCGAGCTTGCCCGCGTATTGGACGTCGAGCGCGTGTTCGGCGTCGATAAAGGCCGCCGTGCCGCCGAGCTTCTGCATTTCGGCGATCACTTGCAGCGTGAGCGTGGTTTTACCCGACGACTCGGGACCGTAGATCTCGACCACGCGGCCGCGCGGCAGGCCGCCGACGCCGAGCGCGATGTCGAGGCCGAGCGAGCCGGTGGAGACCACTTGAATGTCTTCGGCCGCTTCGCCGTCGCCCAGGCGCATCACCGAACCCTTGCCGAACTGCTTTTCGATCTGCGCAAGCGCGGCGGCCAGCGCCTTGCTCTTTTCCGCGGTCAGACCGGTGGCTTTCTTGTTGTCTTCCATGAATCGTCCTTACCAAGGGGGTGAGCCGGCGCACGCGAGGCATGCGGCGCACGAATGGTGATTACTGTATAAAAAAACAGTGGTTTATGCAAGCACGAGTTGCGTTGTTTCCATGCGAATCGCGACTCAAGCATAGCGGCTGCCCGCATATGCCGGGAGTCGGCCATTCGGATAACACCTAACAACACAGAACATTGCGCGCCGGAGCAACACAGATCAAAACATGCAGGAGAAAGGGCACGATTGTAAGGCTGCAGAAAGAAAATGCATGAATAATGGAAATCGACAGGCTCAATGCGGCATGTCATTGATTAAAAAACAAATACCGGAGACAAGCATATGGCTACGCTAAGCGAGCATCCCCCCGCGCGCGCGCCGATGACGCGCGAGGAACGCAAGGTCATCTTCGCATCCTCGCTCGGCACCGTGTTCGAGTGGTACGACTTCTATCTGGCCGGCTCGCTCGCGGCCTATATCAGTAAGAGCTTCTTCTCCGGGGTCAACCCGACCGCCGCATTCATCTTCACGTTGCTCGGCTTCGCGGCCGGTTTCGCGGTGCGGCCGTTCGGCGCGCTCGTGTTCGGGCGGCTCGGCGACCTGGTGGGACGTAAATACACGTTCCTGGTCACGATCCTGATCATGGGCCTCGCGACGTTCGTGGTCGGCCTGCTGCCCGGCTATGCGTCGATCGGCATCGCCGCGCCGGTGCTGTTCATCGTCATGCGGCTGCTGCAGGGCCTCGCGCTCGGCGGCGAATACGGCGGCGCCGCGACCTACGTCGCCGAGCACTCGCCGCCGCACCGCCGCGGCTACTACACGGCATGGATCCAGACCACCGCCACGTTCGGCCTGTTCATCTCGCTGCTCGTGATTCTCGGCACGCGGACCGCCATCGGCGAGGATGCGTTCAGCGCCTGGGGCTGGCGCGTGCCGTTCGTGGTCTCGATCATCCTGCTGGCGGTGTCGGTGTGGATCCGGATGCAGCTGCACGAATCGCCGGTGTTCCTGCGCATGAAGGAGGAAGGCACCACGTCGAAGGCGCCGCTTTCCGAGGCGTTCGGCCAGTGGCGCAACCTGAAGCTCGTGCTGCTCGCGCTGTTCGGGCTCACCGCGGGGCAAGGCGTGGTCTGGTACACGGGGCAGTTCTACGCGCTGTTCTTCCTGACCCAGACGCTGAAGGTCACGGGCGCGAGCGCCAACATCATGATCGCGCTGGCGCTCGTGATCGGCACGCCGTTCTTCCTGGTGTTCGGCGCGCTGTCCGACCGCATCGGGCGCAAGCCGATCATCATGGCCGGCTGCCTGCTTGCCGCGCTCGCGTACTTCCCGCTCTACAAGGCGCTCACGCACTATACGAACCCCGCGCTCGAAGCGGCCGCGGCGACCTCGCCGGTCGTGGTGCAGACCGATCCGGCCACGTGCTCGTTCCAGTTCAATCCGGTCGGCACGGCCAAGTTCACGCATGCGTGCGATATCGCCAAGAGCGCGCTCGCCAAGGCCGGCGTGAACTACAAGACCGAAACGGCGGCGCCGGGCGCGCCCACGCAGATCATGATCGGCAGCACCGTGGTCCCGACCTACGACGGCAGCGCACCGGACGCCAAGGCGCAGGCCAAGGTGTTCGACAAGTCGCTCGCCGACGCGCTCAAGACGGCGGGCTACCCGCTCAAGGCGGACCCGGCGCAGATCAACTGGCCGATGTCGGTGCTGATCCTGGTGATCCTCGTGCTGCTCGTGACGATGGTGTACGGGCCGATCGCGGCGATGCTGGTCGAGATGTTCCCGGCGCGGATCCGCTATACCTCGATGTCGCTGCCGTATCACCTCGGCAACGGCTGGTTCGGCGGGTTCCTGCCGGCCACGGCGTTCGCGATTGCGGCGGCGACCGGGAATATCTACTCGGGGCTGTGGTACCCGGTAGTGGTCGCGCTGATGACGTTCGTGATCGGCACGCTGTTCGTGCGCGAGACGCTCGGCACCGACGTGGATGCGCCGCAGAAGTAATGGGGGAAACGGCCACCTAAACTAAATGCTTGACACGGAGAAGAAGGGCTGGAATAATTCTTTTCTTCGGCGAATTAGCTCAGTCGGTTAGAGCGACGGAATCATAATCCGCAGGTCCGGGGTTCGAATCCCTGATTCGCCACCAGTTGCACTAAGCCCTTGAATCTTCTAACGAAGTTCAAGGGCTTTTTACTTCTGGTGTCACGGTCGGTGTCACAGGTGCCGACTTGCACAAGCTTCCACGCCTCCTCAAGTCCCGTCACGGGGTCTACTATCTGCGCGTTTGTCAAGGCGAACTCGATACCCGACGTTCCCTTGGTACTAAGGATTTACGCCAGGCAAAATTGGCTGCATTGTTACTCAACTTGCAGGTGGAAATGAACAAGACAATCCTTAACGCAGGCAACGTGCGCCGACTCGACGTCGTAT
>CAUPOD010000092.1:0-8192 GCA_963512745.1 uncultured Burkholderia sp.
CATCGAAACCGCGCTCGCGCAGCGCGACACGCAAGGCTGGTGCCCGTTCGTGGTCAAGGACGCGGCCGGCGAGATCGTCGGCTCGACGCGCTACATGAACGTCGACGAGAAGAACCGCCGCCTCGAGATCGGCACCACGTTCTACGCCAAGCGCGTGCAGCGCTCGGCGCTCAACACCGAGGCGAAACTGCTGCTGCTCGGCCATGCGTTCGATCGGCTCGGCGCGATCGCCGTCGAGTTCCGCACGCACTTCATGAACCAAGCGTCGCGCGCTGCGATCGCGCGCCTCGGCGCGAAGCAGGACGGCATCCTGCGCAACCATAGCGTCGGGCGCGAAGGCGAGCTGCGCGATACCGTGGTGTTCTCGATCCTGCCCGGCGAGTGGCCGGCCGTGCGCGCGAACCTGCAGTACAAGCTCGCGCGCTGAGGGACGCGATGGACACGGCGGATGCGATGAGTGCGAGCGACATGCCGGCCCCACGCGACGCTGCGCACGCAGCCGAGGCACGCCCATGCTGATCGACTTCTTCTATTCGCTGCGCGATGCCAAGCTGCCCGTCTCGGTCAAGGAATACCTGACGCTGCTCGAAGCGCTCAAGGCCGAAGTCGCGCCGCCGTCGATCGACTCGTTCTATTTCCTCGCGCGCATGACGCTGATCAAGGACGAGAAGTATTTCGACAAGTTCGACCGCGCGTTCGGCGCGTACTTCCACGGCGTCGCGATGCTGCCCGCCGATGCGTTCGACATCCCGCTCGACTGGCTCGAAAAGCGCCTGCAGCGCGAATTCACGCCCGAGGAAAAAGCGCGCATCGAGGCGCTCGGCGGCCTCGACAAGCTCATGGAGCGCATGAAGCAACTGCTCGACGAGCAGAAGGAGCGCCACGAGGGCGGCAACAAATGGATCGGCACGGGCGGCACGTCGCCGTTCGGGCATGGCGGCTACAACCCCGAGGGCATCCGCGTGGGCGGCCCGTCGGCCGGCAACCGCACCGCGGTCAAGGTGTGGGACGAGCGCGCGTACCGCGACTACGACGATTCGGTCGAGATCGGCACGCGCAACATCAAGGTCGCTTTGCGCCGGCTGCGCCGCTTCGCGCGCGAGGGCGCGGCCGAGGAGCTCGACCTGCCCGGCACGATCCGCAGCACCGCGGCGAACGCGGGCTGGCTCGATCTGCGCATGGTGCCCGAGCGCCACAACAAGGTGAAGGTGCTGATGCTGCTCGACGTGGGCGGCTCGATGGACGACCACATCAAGCGCACCGAGGAACTGTTCTCGGCGGCCAAGTCCGAGTTCAAGCATCTCGAGTTCTACTACTTCCACAACTGCGTGTACGACTATCTGTGGAAGCACAACCGGCGCCGCCACGCCGAACGCACGCCGACCTGGGACGTGCTGCACAAGTTCACGTCCGACTACAAGCTGATCTTCGTCGGCGACGCGACCATGAGCCCGTACGAGGTGCTGCAGCCGGGCGGCTCGGTCGAATACAACAATCCCGAAGCGGGCGCGGTCTGGCTGCGCCGCCTGTGCGACCACTTTCCGCATCACGTGTGGCTCAATCCCGAGCCGCAGCGGCTCTGGGAATACCGGCAGTCGGTCGAGGTCATCCGCCGGCTCGTCGGCGACCGCATGTACGGCCTGACGCTCGCGGGCCTCGAAGCGGCGATGCGCACGCTCAGCAAATAAACTCATCCCTTTCCGGTTCGCCCATGTCGTCACAACCCGCCGATCTCGCTGTGCGCCGCGCGCGCTTTTTCGCAGACACCTCCCCCGCCGCGCTGGTGGCCGGTTTCGTGGCCATGATGACGGGCTACACGAGTTCGCTCGTGCTGATGTTCCAGGCCGGCCGCGCCGCGCACCTGAGCGACGCGCAGATCTCGTCGTGGATCTGGGCGCTGTCGATCGGCATGGCCGTGTCCACCATCGTGCTGTCGCTGCGCTACCGCGCGCCCGTGGTCGTGGCGTGGTCGACGCCCGGCGCGGCGCTGCTCGTCACGTCGCTGCCGGGCGTGCCGTACGCCGACGCGATCGGCGCGTTCGTGGTCTGCGCGGTGCTGCTGACGGCGGTGGGCATGAGCGGGCTGTTCGACACGCTGATGCGCAAGATTCCGGCCGGCATCGCGTCGGCGCTGCTCGCGGGGATTCTGTTCGAGATCGGCATCGAGATCTTCCATGCGGCGCAGTCGCAAACCGCGCTCGTGCTCGTGATGTTCGCGGTGTTCCTCATCATGAAGCGCTTCGCGCCGCGTTACGCGATCGTCGCGACGCTGTGCGCGGGCACGGCGCTGGCCGGCGCGCTCGGGCTGCTCGATTTCAGCCGCTTTCACGTCGCGCTCGCGCATCCCGTGTTGACCGTGCCGACGTTCTCGTTCGCATCGATCGTGAGCATCGGGATTCCGCTGTTCGTCGTCGCGATGGCATCGCAGAACGTGCCCGGCATCGCCGTGCTGCGCGCGGACGGCTACCGCACGCCGTCGTCGCCGCTGATCGCGACGACGGGCCTCGCCTCGCTCGTGCTCGCGCCGTTCGGCTCGCACGGCGTGAACCTGGCCGCGATCACGGCCGCCATCTGCACGGGCCCCGAAGCGCACGAGGATCACGCCAAGCGCTATACGGCCGCGGTCTGGTGCGGCGTGTTCTACCTGATCGCGGGAATCTTCGGCGCGACCATCGCCGCGCTGTTCGCGGCGCTGCCGAAGGCGCTCGTGGTCTCGGTCGCGGCGCTCGCGCTGTTCGGTTCGATCGCGAGCGGCCTCGGCAATGCGATGCAGGACCCGCGCCAGCGCGACGCCGCGCTGATCACGTTCATGGTGACGGCCTCGGGCCTGACGCTGCTGTCGGTCGGCCCCGCGTTCTGGGGACTCGTGGCGGGCCTAATCACCCAATTCGTGCTGCACGGCCGCCGCGCCGCGTGACACACCCGCGCGCCGATCCTGCGCACCCGCGTCGGCCGGTGCGGGCGGCGTGGTCTCCCGGCCGCGCCGGTACGCGAGAATCACCGCGCTCGCGACGAACAGCGGATCGATCGGCATCCGGTAGCGCCCCTCGATGATCGCGTTGTGCTGCACGAGCAGCAGCGCGACGAGGCCCAAACCGCCGAGCGGAAACAGCCATTCGCGACCCTTGAAGCGGCGCGTGCACGCGCCGAACGCGACCCACGCGACGAGGACGGGCCACGCCCAGCGCATCCACACCGTGAGCCAGCCGATGCGCGAAGCCGGATCGTTGTTGGGCCAAGTCTGCCCGAGGCACAGATAAAGAAAGTTCTGCCACGCATCGGCCGCATACGAGAGCGTGCGCTCATGCGTCACGCGCGCGGCCTCGGCGATCCAATCCTGGCGGCCGTGAGTTAAATCGATACGAATGAAGGCCGTGCCCGTGCGCTCGGTGAGCCAGTCGGAGAACGGGTAGAAGGCCGGGTTGAAATAACTCGGCGAGCCGTACTGATAATGGCCGTACGGCCCGAAATCGATATTGATCAGACGCGCGCCGCTCGCCCAATAGATGTCGTTGAGGTAAAAGCTGCCGAACGGCGCGAAGTAATGGATCACGGGCAGCGCGTGATACGCGGCCGGCAACGCGAAAGCAACGGCCAGCAGCCCGCCGGCGCATGCGTTCGCGAGATTGCGCGGCTGCATCCACCACACCCAGGCCATGCACGCGCAACCGAGCGGCAACGCGATCGCGCGCGTCTGGCCGAGTGCGAGCCAGCAGGCACAAGCGAGCGCGAACGGCCCGAGGCCCGGCTTGCGCCGCGCGCGCAGCGTGAGCCAGAACGCCACGCCCGTCAGCGCCATCAGCAGCGTCTCGTTCATGAAATACGCGTAGATGCCGAGAAACTCCGGCACGAGCCCCATCGCGATCGCGCCGCCGAGCGCCCATTCGCGCGGCAGCACCTCCTTGAGCGCGCGGTACCAGCCGTACGGCAGCAGCGCGCACAGCAGCCCCGTGCCGAGATCGATGCAGGCGCGGTTCGCGGCGCCCGCCTGCTCCAGCGCGTACATCCAGAATTGGTACAGGAACGGGTCGAGGCCGCCCATCGGGTTCGGATGCAGAAAATCGGCGCCGTTGTCCCAGTGCCGCTGCGGATCGGAAAACAGATGGCCGAGCGGCGAATCGAAGAACGGATACAGCAGGCGCAGCAGCAGCACTGCGCCGAACAGCCAGCGCAGAAGGTGGAGGCGCGCCTGCGCGCGCAGCGGGTTGGGGTCGAGCGGCATGGCATGCGTGTCCGGATAGGGCCCGCGCAGAGTCGGCCCGCGTGAATGCGGCGCGCGCGAAGGTCCGGCGCGCGGCCCCGTGCGGGGCCTCCCCGCACCGGCTCCGGCAGGTTACCGGGCGCACGCGGCTGCGTGATCCCGGGGGAATACGCGGCGGCATCGGCTCGTCCCGCATCATACGTCCGTATTGGCCGCAACTGCGTCTTGCCGTGCGTGCGGCCGTTTCCCGCGCGCGATCCGCCAATCGCGCCTAAAATACCGGGGCAAGACGCGCCGCGCACCCGCGCGGCTCCTGCCCCATCCGGGCTTCTTCCCGTCCAGCACGCATCGTCATGACTACCGCACCTACCGCACTCGAGCAACTGAAGCAGTACACCGTCGTCGTCGCCGATACCGGCGATTTCCAGCAAATCGCGCAATACCACCCGCAAGACGCGACCACCAACCCGTCGCTGATCCTCAAGGCCGTCCAGAAGGACGCCTACAAGCCGATCCTCGAACGCACGGTGCGCGACAACGCGAGCCGTCCGCTCGGCGAGATCATCGACCGGCTGCTGATCGCGTTCGGCACCGAAATCCTGAAGCTGATCCCGGGCCGCGTATCGACCGAGGTCGACGCGCGCCTGTCGTTCGACACCGCCGCCTCGGTCGCCAAGGGCCGCGAGCTGATCCGCCTCTACGAAGCCGCCGGCATCGGCCGCGAGCGCGTGCTGATCAAGCTCGCCACCACGTGGGAAGGCATTCGCGCGGCCGAAATCCTGAAACGCGACGGCATCGAATGCAACATGACGCTGCTGTTCTCGCTCGTGCAGGCCGCGGCCTGCGCCGAAGCGGGCGCGAAGCTGATCTCGCCGTTCGTCGGCCGCATCTACGATTGGTACAAGAAGCAAGCCGGCGCGCAATGGAGCGAAGCCACCGACGGCGGCGCGAACGATCCGGGCGTGCGCTCGGTGCGCAACATCTACAACTACTACAAGCACTTCGGCTATCCGACCGAAGTGATGGGCGCGAGCTTCCGCAGCATCGCGCAGATCATCGAGCTGGCCGGTTGCGACCTGCTCACGATCAGCCCCGATCTGCTGCAGCAGCTGCAGGACAGCGATGCGACGGTCACGCGCAAGCTGTCGCCGGCGGCGCTCGCGGACATGCCGGTCGCGGACGTGCCGGCCAAGCGCCTCGCGATCGACGAAGCCTCGTTCCGCTTCCAGCTCAACGAAGACGCGATGGCGAGCGAGAAGCTCGGCGAAGGCATCCGCCTGTTCTCGGCCGACGCGCGCAAGCTCGACGCGATGGTCGACGCGCTGCGTTAAGCCGCGTGCGTTGAATCGAGCCTCTTCCGCGAGGCCGTCCGCCGGGGTGCGCGCCGGCGGCGGCAAGCGTGCGGCTGCCGCAGGGTTGTCGTCCGCGCGCACTACAATCACCCTCGCGGGCGCGTTTCGCGCCTCCGCCCCATCAGGAGATAGCCATGCAAGTCACCCCGTACGTGCATTTCAACGGCCGCTGCGAAGAAGTCCTGAAATTCTACGAAAAGGCGCTCGGCGCGAAGATCAACTACGTGTACCGCTACAAGGACGCGCCGCCGAACCCGTCCACCGGAAAAACCGGCGTCGATCCCGACAAGGCCGAGTGGATCATGCATGCGAATCTGCAGATCGGCGAGTCGCAGCTGATGGCGGCCGACGGCCCGGGCAGCGGCCAGCACGACGGCTATGCGCTGTCGTTGAATCCCGCGAGCGCCGAAGAGGGTCAGAAACTGTTCGACGCGCTGCAGGCCGGCGCGGGTTCCGAGGTCGTGATGCCGTATGCCCAGACGTTCTGGGCGCTGCGCTTCGGCATGGTCAAGGACCCGTACGGCGTGACGTGGATGATCAACGTGCCCGACCCGGATTTCAAGGGTTGAGCCGCCGCGGCTTCAACGCCGCCGCATAAAAAAATGCCCGCGGGCCGGTTCGCTACCGGCCCGCGGGCATTTTGACGTCCAGGCGCGGATGACTTCGATGCGCCCTCGAACTCGCACGAGCGGGCGTGGCACCCGCTCAGCCGGAAGGCGCCGTCAGGCGCCACGCCCTATCAGTTCCCCGCCACGTCGAGGAAATCCCCGGGCCGCGTGCGATCGACGCTCGGCTTCATGCCCAGCAGGCGGAACAGCACGCTCGCGAGCACGGCCACGATCAGATTCACGGCCAGCGACCAGATCGCCGCATAGCCCGGAATCGCGAAGCCGAACACGTGAATCGCGTACACCGAGCTCGCGAGCTTCAGCGAAGCCGCCATCCAGGTGCCGAGCACGATGCCGACGGCCCAGCCCAGCAGCAGCGCACGATGGTCGAGCTTGCGCGTGTACAAGCCGAGTACGATGGCGGGCAGCGTCTGGATGATCCAGATCCCGCCGAGCAGCTGCAGCTGGATCGCGTACGTAAGCGGCAGCCCCAGGATGAACGCCACGGCGCCGATCTTGACGATCAGCGACACGTTCTTCGCGACCGTGGTTTCCTGCTGCGGCGTCATGTTGCGGTTCACGTACTCGCGGTGGATGTTGCGCGTGTACAGGTTGGCCGCCGCGATCGACATGATCGCCGCCGGCACGAGCGCGCCGATGCCGATCGCCGCGAACGCGATGCCGACGAACCACGACGGGAAGAAATGCAGGAACAGCGCGGGCACCGCGAACGTCACGCCGTACGCCTTGAAGTACGGCGCGAACTCCGGCATGTCCTTGACGCCCGACGCGAGCGCCATGTAGCCGAGCAGCGCGAGCAGGCCGAGCACGAACGTGTAGGCCGGCAGCATCGCCGTGTTGCGGCGGATCGTGTCGCCCGACGACGACGACAGGATCGCCGTGACCGAGTGCGGATACAGGAACAGCGCGAGCGCCGAGCCGACCGCGAGCGTCGCGTACGCGCTATAGCCGTTCAGGCTCGCCGCGTCCGGCGCCTTGAGCAGCAGCTTGGCGGGCGGCACCACCGAGAAGATGTGGCCGAAACCGCCGAGCTGCGCCGGGATCACGATCACGGCCGCCGCGATCGTCACGTAGATCAGGATGTCCTTGACGATCGCGATCATGGCCGGCGCGCGCAGGCCCGACGTGTACGTGTAGGCGGCCAGAATGATGAACGCGATGATCAGCGGCAGATCGCCGATCAGCCCGTGTGTGTCGAAACCGAGGCCGCCGATCACGACCTGGATGCCGACGAGCTGCAGTGCGATGTACGGCATGGTCGCGACGATGCCCGTCACGGCCACGGCCAGCGACAGCGCGCGGCTGCCGTAACGCGCCTCGACGAAGTCCACGGCCGTCACGTAGCCGTTGCGCTTCGCGATGTTCCACAGCTTCGGGAACACCAGGAACGCAAACGGATAGATCAGGATCGTATAGGGCAGCGCGAAGAAGCCCATCGCGCCCGCGCCGAACACGAGCGCGGGCACGGCCACGAACGTGTAGGCGGTATAGACGTCGCCGCCGAGCAGGAACCACGTCACGAGCGTGCCGAAGCGGCGGCCGCCGAGGCCCCACTCGTCGAGATGGGCGAGATCGCCGCGCTTCCAGCGCGCGGCCAGGAAGCCGAGAATGGTCACGCCGACGAACAGCGCGATGAAGACGGTAGTGGCGACGACGTTCATTTGCCGGCCTCCTTGCGTTGCTCGCCCGACCAGCAGCCGCGCGTCTTGTAATAGACGACCGCAGTGATCAACGCGCTGCCGAACACCCACGCGAGCTGATACCAGTAGAAGAACGGGAAATCGAACAGGGTCGGCTCGATCTTGCTGTACGAGGGCACGCAGGTCAGCGCGACGAGCGGCAAGACGAGCAGCCAGAGCCAGCGGCGGGCTCGGGCGGGATCGGCGGGATGCGGCATGAGGTCTCCTTGTTCTAAATGCGGCGCCCCTCTCTAGCGTAGGGAGGTCACGCGCGCCGTGCGTCAGTATAGATTCAATGCATCGTTGCGGGCATACCCGCATACCCTAGCGG
>CAUPOD010000093.1:0-8178 GCA_963512745.1 uncultured Burkholderia sp.
ATGCTGAAGCGCGTGCGCAGCGCCAGTCCGGACGTCCGCAAAGCCCTCTCGAACCTGATCTGGCTCGGGCTCGAACGGCTGACCCAGATCGGCGTGGCGATCGTGATCAGCGGCCTGCTCGCGCGCTATCTCGGCCCCGACGCGTTCGGCAAATGGCAGTACGCGAACACGCTGCTGCTCGTGCTCGCGCCGCTGACCTGGGTCTGCGGCGCCGAAGTGCTCGTGCCCACGATCGTCCACAAGCCCGCCGCCGCGCTCGGCGCGGTGCTCGGCAGCGCGTTCGTGCTGCGCTTCGCCGTCTCGGCCGCCGCGCTCGCGCTGACCTGGGGCGGCATCGCCGCGGGCCTGTGCGATCCGCTCGTCGGCGCGATGCTCGCGGGCCTCGCCGTCACGCTGATCCTGCGCGAGCCGTTCGTCGGCGTGATCAACGCCTGGCTGCAGAGCCGCACCTACAGCAAGCCGCAGCTGCTGGCCAGCATCGCGGCCGCGCTCGTCAAGGCGCTGCTGGTGTGGGTCATGGTGCGGCTGGCCGTCGATTACGGGCGCTTCGGCTGGCTCTGGGCGTTCGAAGCGGCCGCGATCGCGGCGGTCCTGATGCTCTACTACCGCCGGCAGCACGGCGGCCGGCTCGGCTGGCGCGTCGAACGCCCGCTGCTGCGCTATTTCGCGACCGCGGGCACCGTGTTCTGGATCGGCCTCGTCTGCATGTACCTGTTCCAGAAGCTCGACCGGCTCATGCTCGAACGCCTCGTGAGCTTCGCGGAACTGGGCCGCTACTCGGCCGCGCAGCAGCTCAACGAAAACTGGATCACGCTCGCGCTGATGCTCGCGCAGACGCTCGCGCCCGCGTTCATCTACCGCGTGCACGACGTCGCGCGCCTGCGCCGCAACGTGTGGCGCCTGATCGGCATGACCGCGGTCTTGATGACGGGCGGCGCGCTCGTGCTCGATCTGCTGGCCGGCTTCATCGTCGCCAAGGTGTTCGGGCCCGGCTTCGGCGTCGCGGCCAGCATCTTCCGCTGGGCCGTGTGGCTATCGGTGCCGGCCGGCATCGAGGCGATCGGCAATCTCGTCGTGCTCAAATACCAGGCCAAGTTCGTGCTGCTCGCGAAATGGGCAAGCGCGCTGGCCGTGGCCGCGCTCGTGAACTTCGCGGCGATTCCGGCGCTCGGCCTGTACGGCGCGCTCGTCGGGCTCGCGGCGGGCTATCTGGTCGCGGCATCGTTCAATTTCTACTACATCTGGTTCAAGCTGCGCCCATGAGTTCCGTTTCCTCGCCCGGGGTTTCGTCCCGCCCCGCCGCGCTCGACGACGTCGCCGTCCTGATCCCCGCCTACAACGGCCACGACGATCTGCTGCGCTCGCTCGCATCGCTGAGCGAGGCGGCGCGCGTGCGCGTGCTGATCGTCGACGACGGCAGCACGCCGCCGATCGCGCCGCCCGAGATGCCGGGCCTCGACATCGAAGTGCTGCGCATGCCGCGCAACGGCGGCATCGAGCGCGCGCTGGCGGCCGGCATCGTGCGGCTCGCAGCGCTTGGCATGCGCTATGCGGCACGCCTCGACGCGGGCGATCTGACCGTGCCCGGGCGCCTCGCCAAGCAGCGCGCGTATCTAGAAACGCATCCGCGCGTCGCGTGCGTCGGCATGTGGACGCAAACCGTCGCGCGCGACGGGCGCCCGCAGTTCATGCTGACCCCGCCCGCGGATCCCGCCGCGCTGCGCCGCACGCGGCTCGCGCGCTCGCCGCTCGTGCATCCGTCGGTCATGCTGCGCATCGATGCCGTGCTCGAAGCCGGCAACTACCGCATGCGTTACCCGGCCGCGGAGGATCTCGATCTATTCCTGCGCCTCATGGAGCGCCACGACTGCGCGAACCTGCCCGAACTCGGCCTCTATTACGAACTCAACGAAGGCGGCATCAGCGCGACCAAGCGGCGCCGCCAGATCGTCTCGACGCTGAAGCTCGTGCTGCGCTACTTCGATGCGCGCAACCCGTACGACTGGCTCGGGCTCGCCAAGAACCTGCTGCATCTGGTCGTGCCATACTCCGCGCTGCGGCGCCTCAAGCAAAGCCTGTTCGCCGTGCGCGCGTAGTCCGTAGCGCCCAGCCGCCCGCGCCCTATTTCAAGTCCTCGTTCATGACCGCCGCCGTTTCCTCGCCGTCCCAGCCTCCGTTGCACGTCGTGCTCGTCTGCAATACCGCATGGGCGATCTACACCTACCGCCAGGGCTTCCTGCGCGCCCTGCTCGCGCGCGGCGCGCGCGTGACCGTGCTCGCGCCGCGCGACCGCACGGCCGCGCTGCTCGAAGCGATGGGCTGCCGCTACCTCGAACTCGCCGTGGCCTCGAAGGGCACGAGCCCGCGCGAGGACCTCGGCACGCTCGCCGCGCTGTACCGCCACTACCGCGCGCTGCGGCCCGACCTCGTGTTCCACTACACGATCAAGCCGAACATCTACGGCTCGCTCGCGGCATGGCTCGCGCGCGTGCCGTCGATCGCCGTGACCACCGGGCTCGGCTACGTGTTCATTCAGCGCAGCCGCGCGGCCCAGGTCGCCAAGCGCCTGTACCGGCTCGCGTTCCGCTTCCCGCGCGAGGTCTGGTTTCTGAACCGCGACGATCTCGCCACGTTCGAGCACGAACGCCTGCTCGCGCATCCGGAGCGCGCGCGGCTGCTGCACGGCGAAGGCGTGGACATCGAAGCGTTCGCGCCCGTGCCCCTGCCCGAGCGCGACACGTACACGTTCGTGCTGATCGGGCGTTTACTTTGGGATAAAGGCGTGCGCGAATACGTGGAAGCGGCGCGCCTGCTGCGCGCGCGCTATCCGCACGCGCGCTTCCAGGTGCTGGGGCCGGCCGGCGTCGATAATCCGAGCGCGATCGGTCTTTCCGAGATCGAAGGCTGGGTCGCCGAAGGGCTGATAGAGTATTTGGGCGAAGCGCACGACGTGCGGCCGTACATCGCCGCCGCCGATTGTGTCGTGCTGCCGTCGTACCGCGAAGGCGTGCCGCGCACGCTCATGGAAGCGGCCGCGATGAGCCGCCCGATCGTCGCGACCGACGTGCCGGGTTGCCGCGAAGTGGTCGACGACGGCGTCACGGGCCTGCTCTGTGCGGCGCGCGACAGCGCCAGCCTGGCCGAGCGCCTCGCGCGCATGCTCGACGCCACGCCCGCCGAACGCCGCGCGATGGGCGAGCGCGGCCGCGCGAAAGTCGTCGCCGAATTCGACGAGACACAGGTCGTCGAGCGCTATCGGCAAACCCTACGTGCCGTGACCGGCCGCACTATTTAAGGCAAGGACTTTCGATGAGCACTAAAGGCACGATTCTGGTTTCGGGCGGTGCGGGCTATATCGGCTCGCACACCGCCGTCGAATTGCTCGGCGCGGGCTACGACGTCGTGATCGCCGACAACCTCGTCAACAGCAAGCGCGAGGCGATCGACCGCATCGCCGCGATCGCGGGCCGCGCGCCCGCTTTCTACGAGATCGACGTACGCGATACCGCCGCGCTCGAACGGATTTTCGATGCGCATCCGATCACCGCCGCGATCCATTTCGCCGCGCTCAAGGCGGTCGGCGAATCGATCGCGAAGCCGATCGAGTACTACGGCAACAATCTCGGCAGCCTGCTCGCGCTGGCCTCGGTCATGCGCGCGCGCGGCATCAAGCAGTTCGTGTTCAGTTCGTCCGCCACCGTCTACGGCGCGCCCGAGCGCTCGCCGATCGACGAAAGTTTCCCGCTCTCGGCCACCAATCCGTACGGCCAGACCAAACTCATGGCCGAACAGATCCTCGCCGATCTGCAGGTCGCCGACCCGAGCTGGCGCATTGCCGCGCTGCGCTATTTCAATCCGGTCGGCGCGCACGAAAGCGGCCTGATCGGCGAAGACCCGGGCGGCATTCCGAACAATCTGATGCCGTACGTGGCGCAGGTCGCCGTGGGCAAGCTCGACAAACTGCGCATCTTCGGCGGCGACTATCCGACCCCGGACGGCACCGGCGTGCGCGACTACATCCATGTGGTCGATCTCGCGCGCGGCCACCTCGCGGCGCTCGACGCGCTGCGCGAGCGCGATGCGAGCTTCACCGTCAACCTCGGCACCGGGCGCGGCTACAGCGTGCTCGACGTCGTGCACGCATTCGAGCGCGCGTCGGGGCGCCCCGTTCCGTACGAAATCGTCGCGCGCCGCCCCGGCGACGTGGCCGAATGCTACGCCAACCCGGCCGCAGCGACGGAACTCCTCGACTGGCGTGCGGCGTACGATCTGGAGCGCATGTGCGCAGATCACTGGCGTTGGCAGGAGAAAAATCCGCGCGGGTTCGAGGGGTAGGAACAGCGCACGGCGGCGAGGTGGCGGATACCTGGAACAAGCGCCGCAAATCCTTGTCGCATAAGGACTATTTCTGCCCGGCGAGCGCTCCGGGACGGCCGCGGAGTCTTGTATAATCCGCTGTCAATTTTTCGGGCACCCCCAATGCTCAGCTTCGCCGTCGGTTTTATCGTCTCGCTGCTCGTCACGCTCTTCATCGTGCGCTATGCCCATCTGCATGGCGCTTTTTCCAGCGACCACGACCTGGAGGGCGTGCAGAAATTCCATGCGCGCCCGGTACCGCGCGTGGGCGGCATCGGCATCGTGATCGGCCTCGTGGTAGCGGCGGGCGTGCTGGCGCGCCAGTATCCGACCGTCGCCGGCAGCATCCTCGGCCTCGCCGCGTGCGGCCTGCCCGCGTTCGCGTCGGGCCTGATCGAGGACCTCACCAAGAAAGTCTCGCCGCGCGCGCGCCTGCTCTGCACGATGGCCGCCGCGGCCGTCGCGTTCGCGGTGCCCGGCATCGCGATCACGCGCATCAGCGTGCCGCCGCTCGATTTCCTGCTCGCCTATACCGCGATCTCGGCGGCCGTCACGGTGCTCGCCGTCGCGGCGCTCGCGAACGCCGTCAACATCATCGACGGCTTCAATGGCCTCGCCTCGATGGTCGCGTTCATGATGTTCGCGTCGCTCGCGTATGTGGGGTTCGAAGTCAGCGACCCCGTCGTGCTGTCGGGCTCGCTGATCATGATGGGCGCGATCCTCGGCTTCTTCCTGTGGAATTTCCCGGCCGGGCTGATCTTCCTCGGCGACGGCGGCGCATATTTCCTCGGCTTCATGCTGGCCGAACTGTCGATCTACCTCGTGATGAAGCACCGCGAAGTGTCGGCGTGGTACCCGGTGCTGCTGTTCATGTACCCGATCTTCGAGACCTGCTTCTCGATCTACCGCAAGAAGTTCGTGCGCGGTATGTCGCCGGGCATTCCCGACGGCGTGCATCTGCACATGCTCGTCTACAAGCGTTTGATGCGCTGGGCCGTCGGCACGCGCGCGGCGCACGAACTCACGCGCCGCAACTCGCTGACCTCGCCGTATCTGTGGCTGCTGTGCCTGATCGCCGTGATTCCGGCGACGCTGTTCTGGCGCCACACGGTCCATCTGTTCGCGTTCGTGATCGTGTTCGCGGCGACCTACGTGTGGCTCTACGTGAGCATCGTGCGCTTCAAGGCGCCGCGCTGGCTGATCGTGCGCCAGCATTCGACGAAGCGCTGAGCTGAGTACCGGCGGCTCGCGAGCGGCGAGCGCCACGCGCCAAGCGGCGCCTCTCCGAACCCGCGGTCGAAGGGACACGCCCCCCGCGCGGAGCCCCCCCACAAACGCAAAGCGCCGCGATTAGCGGCGCTTTGTTTTCGTACTAGCCGGGCTTAGCCCGAGATTCACGGCCGGCCCCACGGCCATGCACCGCGCGTTACGCGCGGCGCCCGATCACCTTGCTCTCGCCGCCTTCCACGCTTTTCAGTTCGGGCGTCGCCGCGGGCTGATATTCGGGCACCCAGCGGTGCAGGTCGCGGCGCACCTCGGCATCGCCGAGCACGCGGCGCTGCATGAGCCACGGCAACAACTCGTCGAGCAGATGATCCTCCACCTCGCGCGCACGCGCCGTGCGCAGCTTCGGATGCGGCGTGCGCGTGGTGGTCTCGTCGTCGGCCAGCAATTCCTCGTACAACTTCTCGCCCGGCCGCAGCCCGCTGAATTCGATGCGGATCTGCTCCTCGGTAAAGCCGTAGAGCCGGATCAGATCGCGCGCGAGATCGACGATCTTGACGGGCCGCCCCATGTCGAGAATGAAGATCTCGCCGCCCTGCCCCATGCTCGACGCCTGCAGCACGAGCTGCGACGCCTCGGGAATCGTCATGAAGAAGCGCGTGATCTCGGGATGCGTGACCGTGACGGGGCCGCCCTTGGCGATCTGCTGCTGGAATTTCGGAATCACGCTGCCCGCACTGCCGAGCACGTTGCCGAAGCGCACCGTCTCGAACTGCGTGCGGCCCACGCCCTGCTGCAGCGCCTGGCAGACCATCTCGGCCAGACGCTTGCTCGCGCCCATCACGTTGGTCGGATTGACGGCCTTGTCGGTCGAAATCAGCACGAAGCGCGACACGTCGTGGCGCAGCGCCGCGCGCGCGACGCGGTAGGTGCCGAGCACGTTGTTGCGCAGCGCCTGCCACGCATTGACTTCCTCCATCAGCGGCACGTGCTTGTAGGCCGCGGCATGGAACACGATGTGCGGCGTGTGGCGCGACATCACGTAATCGAGCAGCAGCGCGTCCTTCACGTCGCCGATGATCGGAATCACGGGCAGCCCCGGGAAGCGCTCGTGCAGCTCCTCGGTCAGGCGGTACATCGCGTATTCGGAAATCTCGAACGCGATCAGCTGCGCGGGCTTGAAGCGCAGGATCTGACGGCACAACTCGGAGCCGATCGAGCCGCCCGCGCCCGTCACCATCACCACGCGGTCGCGCAGCATCTGCTCGACGTGCGGCGTATCGATCTGCACGGCGTCGCGGCCCAGCAGATCCTCGAGATCGATCTGGCGAACCTGCGACATGAACCGCTGGCCCGGCAGCAGCGCGTCGAGCGACGGCAGCACCATCGCCTTGACGCCCGCCCGCACGCACAGCGTGGCCACGCGGCGCTGCACCTCGACGGACGCCGACGGCATCGCGATGATCACGTGCTCGGCCTTGGTCGCATGCGCCCATTGCGCGACGTCGGCGATCGCGCCGAGCACCTTGTAGCCGTACACCTCGCGGCCCTGCTTGGTCGGATCGTCGTCGAGCAGGCCGGCCAGCCGCCACTCGCTCGAACGCGACAGCTCGCGCGCGAGATTCGCGCCCGCCGTGCCCGCGCCGAGCACGAGCACAGGCTTGCCCTGCCCGACCAGGCCGCCGTACAGATAGAACTCCTTGCCCGCGCGGTACATCGCGCGCGCGCCGCCCATCGCCAGGAACAGCAGCAACGGCGTCAGCACGAGCACCGAACGCGGCACGGGCGGCGCGGGCTGCAGCATGGCCGCGACCACGACCGACGCGAAGCCGCCGACGATCACCGCCTTGGAAATACGCACGAGGTCCGGCAGGCTGGCGAACACCCACAAGCCGCGGTACAGGCCGAACACGCGGAACATCACCGCGTACAACGGCAGCAGCCAGATCAGCGCGACCAGCGCGCCGCTCATGAACGAATGCGGAATACTGCCGTTGAAACGAATCAGATAGGCCGTGAACCAAATGCCCGCGACCGCGCCCAGATCGAACAGGAACGCGCTCAACGAGAGCCAGGACGCCTTCGGACGAAACATCGATGGATGACCTCGGTTATTGTGTATTTTGAATTGCCTGGAATCGCTTCCAGCGCCGGTCAAGTCTCCAACCGCATAGGCACAGCAGCAGCGCCCACGCCGTCACGGCCGTCCCCTGCCATAGCGGCGGCTGCCTGACGGCGCACAGCGCCAGCGCGGCGCCGCCGAGCATCAATACGTACCAGATGCAGGCCGTGCGCGCGTGACCGACGCCCAAGCGAACCATACGTTGATAATAATGCTCCCGATGCGCTTCCCAAAAGCGTTCGCCGCGTAATAATCGTCGCGCCAATGTTACAGACGCGTCGGCCACAAACGGCGCGAATACCGCCAACGGGAACCAAACCGGCCACGCGCCTGCGCGCCAGCCCCACAGGCCAAGGGTTCCAGCCAGAAAGCCCAATGAAATCGAGCCCGCATCGCCGAGAAAGAGCTTGGCCGGGTGAAAATTTAGTAACAAAAAACCTGCCGCCGCCCCCGCCACGGCCGCACTGGCCCAGGCC
>CAUPOD010000094.1:0-8112 GCA_963512745.1 uncultured Burkholderia sp.
CTCGCTTCGCTGGTGCCGCGCGTGCGGGTTCCGCGGGCGGCGCGCGCGGCGATGCTGCGCATCGCGCCGGTCGATATCGCGGTGTGGGCGTTGGGCGGCTTCTATCTGTCGCTGGGGCCGACGCTCGCGCGCACCGTGACGGGCTCCGGCGACGCGACGTTGGGCGGCTGGGTCGTGTTCGCGCTGACGATGAGCGGACTCGTCGCCGTGGTGCTCCTGCGCGGGCTGCCCACGCCGCGCTTGCTGATGGCTGGCGCGGCGACGCTCGCGGCCGGCCTGCTCGTGACGCTGGCGGGCGTGCATGCGAGCAGCGCGGCGCTATTTTTTGCCGGGACGTGCGTGGCGGGATTCGGTTTCGGCTCGGCATTTCAAGGCGCATTGCGTTCGGTCCTGCCGCTCGCGCAAGCGCATGAGCGCGCGGGGCTGATGGCGGCGTTCTACGTGCTCAGCTATCTGGCATTCAGCGTGCCGGCGATCGTCGCGGGCACGATGGCGCATGTCGCCGGGTTGCGGCCGACCACGGATGTCTATGCCGTCACGCTCGCGGTGCTGGCCGGGTTGACGTTGATTGCGAGCGGGTTCGGCAACGGGGCACGGGCGGCCGACGGCGCGCGTTAGGCTGTTCGCCGCGCGCGTTCGCGTCGAGTGCGCGCGGGGCGGTAAGATGGCGGCTCTCTTCGTTGGAATTTCATCGGAAACACCGCCATGCAAGTATGGGTCGATGCGGACGCGTGCCCCGTCGTCGTCAAGGACATGCTGTTCAGGGCCGCGCGGCGGGTCGAGGTGTGCGTCACGCTGGTCGCCAACCAGTATTTGCGCACGCCGCCGTCGCGTTTCATCAAGGCGCTGCAAGTGCCGTCCGGGTTCGACGCGGCCGATAGGCGCATCGTCGAGCTGGCCGAGCACGGCGATCTCGTGATCACGGCGGACATTCCGCTCGCCGCCGACGCGCTCGACAAGGGCGCTTACGTGCTCGATCCGCGCGGGGGCTGGTTCAGCCGAGAAAACATCCGGGAGCGTCTGACGATGCGCGAGGTCATGGATCAGCTGCGCGGCTCGGGCGTGGAGACGGGCGGGCCGCCGCCGTACTCGGCGCAGGACAGCAAGACATTCGCGTCGCAACTCGACCGGTTTCTGGCGCGGCATGCGCCGCGGCCGGGCGACGCGCGCTCGTTATAACGATTGATCCCGACGTCGGATCGCTTGAGCGATCTCGTCGGGAATGAAGCTCACTTTATGCTCGAATGTTTCGGGCGCGCGAATCGTGGCCGAATTTTTCCCGATAGGCCGCGGGGCTCGTGAGGGCGACGCGCCGGAAATGCCTGCGCAGCGATTCTTCCGAACCGAATCCGGCCAGTTCGGCGATGCGCGCGATAGGCAACGGCGTGCGCGCTTCGAGTAGTTCCCGGGCTATCGCCACGCGTTCGCGCACGAGCCACTCGTATGGCGCGAACCCGGTCGCATCGCGGAATTGCCGTTGCAGCGTGCGCGGACTCATCGCGGCCCGCTCCGCGAGCGAGCGCAGCGTATGCGGCAAGCCGGGGTGTTCGCGCACCCAATCCATCAATTTCGCAAGCCGTCCGCTTTCGTCGTGCGCCACCGGGCGCGGCACGAACTGCGCCTGGCCGCCCTCGCGATGCGGCGGCACGACGAGCCGCTGGGCGACCCGATTGGCCACCGCGCTGCCATGGTCGCGCCGAACCAGATGCAGCAGCATATCGAGTCCGGCGGCCGACCCCGCAGACGTGATGATCTGCCCTTCGTCGACGTACAAGGCATCGGGCTGCACACATACCTTGGGGTAGCGGAGTTGCAGTTTCGCCGCGTACCGCCAGTGGGTCGTCACGGTTTTGCCGTCGAGCACGCCGGCTGCCGCCAGCACGAATACGCCGGAGCAGATCGAACAAAGACGCGCGCCGCGTCGATAGGCGGCGCGGATCTTCCTGAGCAATGCCTCGGGCGGCACTTCGTCCGCGTCGCGCCAACCCGGCACCACTATCGTATGCGCTCGATCGAGCAACCGCGGGCGATAGGGCGCCGCGACCGTTATGCCGCCTGCCGCGCGAAGCGGGCCACGTTCGATTGCGCACACTTCGAAGCGATACCAGTCGATGCCGAGTTCGGGTCGCTCCAGCGCGAACATTTCGGTGACGCAGCCGAATTCGAAAGTGCAGAGCCGGTCGTAGGCCAGCGCGACGACGAGGTGAGGGTCCATGGCGTGATGTTACCGAATATTGGCAATAGCGCCACTTCTGCCGCATATGTTGGGCGACCAAAATGACGGTTCGGGGATCTCTTCCGAGATCTGTTCCTCACGCTCACATCGACCGCTATTTGGATATGTCAATCGCCCACGCAAGCAATGCCGTAACCGCCGTTCCCGCAGCCGACAGTGCCGCGGCGTATGCCCATTTCCACGAGTCTTTGCAGTTCGAAACCGACTGCGCCGATGTTGCGAGCGCCCTCGCAAGCGGTACGCCGGGCTTTGTGTTGCTCGACGTTCGCGGTCCGGCGCTTTTCGCGCAAGGTCATGTGCCGGGGGCCGTGAACTTGCCACATGGAAAGATCGTCGAGTCGAAACTGGCGGCCTATCCGCGGGACACGCTTTTTGTGACCTATTGCGCGGGACCGCATTGCAATGGGGCGGCGCGCGGTGCGGCGCGGCTTGCGCGGCTCGGGCGTCCGGTCAAGATGATGATTGGCGGGGTGACTGGGTGGATCGACGAGGGGTTGGGTCTCGCTTCCGTCTAACTTGCTTCGTCGGACAGATGACGTAATATCGCGAGTGTGCGGCTACATGAAGAATCGAAGCATCTGACCCAGAGGCTCACTCCGCGTACTCATGCAAAGAATACGGCAGATACCCCGGCCCGATTGGCCGCGCCGGCTGGATGACGTCGGCTTCCGCTTTCACTCCATCGATAAAAACGGCGTCATGCAGACGCCGGACCCGCATAGCTTTCCCTATTGGGTCGAAAACGCGGCCTACCTCTTTACCGAAGACGAGATCGAAGCCATTTCGGCTGCTGCGTGCGAGGTGCATGCGCGGTGTCTCGAAGCGGTCGACTACGTGATTCGGCATCGGCTCTATGCGCGCATGGCAATTCCCGCCGAATACGAGCGGCTGGTGCGCGCGTCCTGGGAACGTCGCGACCCGGAGGTCTACGGCCGTTTCGACATGACGCTCGATGCGCGGGGCGTCCCCAAGGTCTACGAGTACAACGCGGACACGCCGACGTCGCTGCTCGAATCGAGCATCGCGCAGTGGTTCTGGAAGGAGGATGTGCAGAGCTCGCACGACCAATTCAACAGCATCCACGAGGCGCTGATCGCGCGCTGGCGGCACGTTCGCGCGCACTATCCGCATGTGGGCACGCTGCACTTCGGCTGTATCTTTCATAGCCTCGAAGACGTGGCGAACGTCGAGTACATGATGGAGACGGCGGTGCAGGCCGGCTGGCGCGTCAAGATTCTCGATATGAGGCGGATCGGCGCGAATCACGCCGGCCGGTTCTTCGACGAACAGGACGAGCCCATCGAACTGATGTTCAAGCTTTACCCGTGGGAATGGATGGTGCGCGAGCGTTTCGGCGAGCATCTGATCGACGGCCCCACGCGCTGGGTCGAGCCGCCCTGGAAAATGATCCTTTCGAACAAGGCCATTCTGCCGATACTTTGGGAACTGTTTCCCGATCATCCGAATCTGCTGCCCGCTTCGTTTTGCGCCGACGACTTCACGGGCAAGCCGCATGCGCGCAAGCCGATTTTTTCTCGCGAAGGCGCGAACATCGCACTCACGCTTCCCGACGGGAATACGCTCACCGAAGACGGCCGCTATGGCTCGGAAGGGTACGTGTACCAGTCGTACGCTGCGTTGCCGCGCTTTGGCGAGCGTTATGCGACGCTCGGCGTATGGATGGTGGGGGACGATGCCGTGGGATTATGCGTGCGGGAGGAAGATCAGCCGATCACGCGCAATACGAGCTATTTTCTTCCACACTATTTCATCAAGAATAACTAACCATGAGCACGGTCCGTCCAAAACTCACTCTGATCGGTGCGCTGGGGTTGGTAGCGGGTACCGCGCTTCTCTGCGGATGTGACGACGATACGAAGATGGCGGTCGAGCGCGCGAGCTACGCGACGCGGGCCGATTGCGAACGGGATTGGTCGCGGCCCGACGACTGCACGGATGCGCAGGGCCGGGTACACGGTGGCGTGGGGCTGTGGTATGGGCCGTATTACACGCGCAGCGGCACGGTGTATCACGCAGATGGATCGGAGACGCACGAGACGGTGGCGACGCGAAATGCTGTGGCTACAAGCGAGGAGGAGGTCTCGTCACGTGCGCTGTCGCATGGCGGGACCGAAGGAATTGCGCGCGGGGGATTCGGGGAGCCCGCGCATGGAGGTGGCGGTGAGGGTGGGCACGGAGGCGAGGGTGGCGGGCATGGTGGGTGATGCGCTTCGAGAAATCGAGATGCTGATCGTTTTGGCAGGCTCGCCGGATGTCGGAAAAACAATTGCGGCCAAAGATGCGTTCGATCGATACCGCTATTCTCGACCATAGAGATTTGCACGTAGCCGAGAAGATTCTCGCGGTGCAACGTGCGGCCTATCGGCAAGAAGCTATTCTGCTTCGCGTTGAGCGCTTTCCGCCTCTCGACCGGGAAGTCGCGGAGATTTTGTGTTCGGAAGATCGGTTCTTCGGTGCGTGGATCGACGGCGTCATAGCGGGTGTGGCAAGCGTCGAGTCCGGCAACGATCAGGTTCACGCGTGCATCTCGTCTATGACTGTGGCTCCGAATTATCAGCGGCGCGGAGTGGCGAGTGCATTGATGTCGCGACTCCTCCAGGAGGTTGGTGCCGTGCCGCTCACGGTTTCAACCGGAATGCTAAACAAGCCGGCCCTCGCACTTTATTCGGCGTTTGGATTTGCTGCCGTCAAATATTGGCGGCTAGACGAATTTAACCTTGAGCTTGTTGAACTACGGCTTGATTATCGTCCCTCCGCCGCACAATCATGATTCGGTCGACATGCCGAGATATTCTTTCATATCGATGCCGCCCGGATTGACGACTCAGAGCGTGCCCAGCCCGACTACTCCCGGAGCCTAAATGTCCACACGCAAGCTGTTTTCGGTTTTGCTACTGACGCTCGGCATGGTTGTCCAGATCGCTCCATGCGCAGCCGCGAAGCCCACGCTCGAACTCGCGATAGGCGGCAAGATCCGATCGCTCAGCGCGGATACCTTGCTGGGCCGCCCCGACGCCGCCGAGATTCATATTCCACGCTATATCGCCTACGGCACGCCCATGACCTACCGCGCAGTACCGCTAGCCGACCTGCTCGACGGCGCGGCGCTCCCCGCGGACGGCGTCCTCGAAGCACGCGCGACGGACGGCTTCGCCGCACAACTCCCGATGGACCTCGTGAACAACCGCGATCCAGCGAAGGCCGTCGCCTGGCTCGCGGTCGAGGATCCGGCGCATCCGTGGCCGAAACTCCCGGGCAAGGCGGTCGGCGCGGGGCCGTTCTATTTGGTCTGGGTGGGCGCGGAAGCCGTGTCCGTGCGCAGCGAACAGTGGCCTTACCAGATCGCGAAGTTCGCGACGCAGCCGTCGCCGGCCGCGCGTTGGCTCGCGCTCGCCGTCGATCCCGCGCTGCCCGCAACCGATCCGGTCCGCGCGGGGCAAAGCCTGTTCATCACGCAGTGCCTCGCGTGCCACCGTTTCGACCACGCGGGCAGCGCGGACGTCGGCCCCGACCTCGGCACGCCGATGAATCCGGTGCAGTATTTTCAGCCGGCGGCGTTGCACCGCTTCATTCGCAATCCGGCGTCGGTTCGCGATTGGCCCGGCCGCCACATGCCGGCTTTCGCACCCGATCAGCTCAGCGATCGCGAGATCAATTTGATCGTCGGCTACTTAGGTTATATGGCGCAGCGCAAGGCGGCGCAGAACAGCCCTTCCCATTGAGGAAAATCGCTGCGCTCGGCAGGGCGGATGCTTGCGAGGGCGGACATGGCGAATGAACCTTGACGACGGCGGCGCCTTAATTCTACTCACCTGACCTGAACGAACTCGACGGGTGACCTAAACTATTGCGCGTTGTGCCGTGTGAAGTGCGGGCCACTACATCTCAGGAGACTTCATGTTCGACCACGTGGTATTCGGCGTCAGCGATTATGCTGCGAGCAAAGCGTTCTTCCTCAAAGCCCTCGAACCCATCGGCCTGGCCGTCGTTCAGGAGGGGCCGCACGGTATCGAACTGAGCTCGGACGACAAAACCTCGCTGTGCCTGTTCCAAACCGAAGAAAAACCCGCTCATCTTCACTTGGCCTTCGTGGCCGAGAACCGCGCGCAAGTCGATGCGTTCCATCGCGCGGCGCTGGCCGCGGGCGGCAAGGACCATGGCGCGCCGGGCCTGCGCCCGCAGTATCACGCGAATTACTACGCGGCCTTCGTGATCGATCCCGACGGGCACAACATCGAAGTGGTTTGCCACAAACCCGCGGCTTAACCCTTCGGCGCCGGTCGCGTCGCCCAGAGATGCCGGTTTTGCGCTGACGGCGGAAATCGAGCGGGTCTTGCGCTGGGGCGGTCATGGGGGCGGTCCGGGTTTAGTTCTCGGCTCGGGGCCACGCTTCGGGCGCCTGAAGTAAGGGGCGGCCATCGTGAAGAGGGCCGCCCCAATCGACGGCCGGTAAACCGGCCGGCGCCCGTTGCACGGCCGGCGCTACCCTTAACAATGCTCCAACGCGTACGACAAATCCGCAATCAAATCGTCGGGATGCTCAAGCCCGACCGACAGGCGGATCAAGCCTTCCGACACGCCCGCCGCCGCGCGCGCCTCCGCGGGCACGCCGGAGTGCGTGGTCGAGGCCGGATGGCAGACCAGCGATTCGGTGCCGCCGAGACTCACGGCCGACTTGAACAACTTGAGGTTGTTGATGAAGCGGAACGCCTGCTCGCGGCCGCCGTCGAGCACGAACGCGAACGTCGAACCGGGCCCCGTGCATTGGCGTTGGTACACGGCTTGGTATGCGGGATCGTCGATGAGCTCCGGATGCAGCACCTTGACGGGCCGGTACGGGTTGCTCGCGAGCCAGTGCGCGATGGTGCTGCCGCTGCGCGCGGCGCGTTCCATGCGCAGCACCAGGGTCTCCATCGAGCGCAGGATCATCCACGACGAATGCGGATCGAGCTGCGAGCCGAGCGAGCTGCGGATCGAACGCACCTTCGTGATCAGCTCGCGGCTGCCGGTGACGCCGCCCGCGACGAGATCGCTATGGCCGCCGATGTACTTCGTCAGCGAATAGACGCTGAGGTCGATGCCTTGCTGCACGGGCTTCTGGAACAGCGGCCCGAGCAGGGTGTTGTCGCAGACGGAGAGCGGGCGGTAGCCGTGGCGCTTCTCGAACTCGTCGATCTCGTGGCGCAGGCCGTCCATGTCGAACATCGCATCGGTCGGGTTGGCCGGCGTCTCGATGTAGCACATGCGCACACGGCCCTTCTGCGCGGCGGCTTCGAGCGCGGCGCGGATCGAGGCGGGCGAGAGGCCGTCGGCGATGGCTTCGGACTGGACGCCCCAGTCGGGCAGGAACTTCGAGATCAGCGTTTCGGTGCCGCCGTAGAGCGCCACCGATTGCACGACGCAGTCGCCGGGCCGCAGGAACGCGAGCAGCACGGCGGCGATCGCGGACATGCCGCTCGACGTGACGACGGCGGCTTCGGAGCCGTCGAGCAGCGCGAGGCGGTCTTCGACGATTTCGAGGTTGGGATGGTTGAAACGGCTATAGACGAGACCGGCGCTTTCGCCCTCGGGCAGCGGCTTGCGGCCGGACACCATGTCGAAGAACTCGGCGCCGTCCTCGGCGGTGCGGAACGCGAACGTCGACGTCAGGAACACGGGCGGCTTGACCGATCCTTCGGACAGGAACGGGTCGTAGCCGTACGACATCATCTGGGTTTCGGGATGCAGATCGCGGTCGGCGATCTTGCGCTTGTGATAGTCGCGGAAGGACATGCTGGCTCCGTGCGGTGTCGTAGGGAGGGGCGCACGGGTACGGCGCCCCCAGCGCAAGCGACCCCGGAGGGTCTGCTCCGGGG
>CAUPOD010000095.1:0-8062 GCA_963512745.1 uncultured Burkholderia sp.
CCCGCGCGGGGCGCCGGGAGCGCGACGCCCCCGCACCTCGCCGAGCCGGCCGCCGCGCAGATCGTTGCCGCGGAGTGCGTGGTGCTCGCGGAGACCAAGGACCATCTGAACTGGGAGCTGATCGGCTACGCGGCGGACCAGGCGGAGGGCGATGCGGCGAAGGTGTTGGAGGACGCGCACGCCGAGGTCGAAGCGGAAGAGGACCATCACCTGTATCACACGCGCGGCTGGGCGCGCGAACTGTGGCTTGCGTCGATGGGCGCCAAGGCCGTGCTGCCGCCGCCTGAAGAGGTGAGAAAGGTGGAGTCCGCCGCGGACGCGGCGCGGGCCGAGCGCGCACGCGGCAAGATGATGTGACGGGGCGCGGGGGATCGGCCGCAGCGCGCGCTAGGCGTCCAAACCGGGGGCCGGCGCGCGATGGGCCGCCCGCGCGGAAATGACACGGCGCATGTAAAAAACGCACGGCGGGCTCGGTGTCCGCCGTGCGCAAGCGGGCGTCGCGAGGACGCCCGATGACGCATTCGATCGCGTCAGAGCAAGCCGCCGCCGCGCTCGGGCCGGTCGGGCGACGCCTCGTGCGGCGGCGCGTCGAGCCCAAGCTCGTCTTGATCGCTGAGTGCGTCGTTCTCGAGCCAGTAGGGCTTGCTGTGGTAGTACTCGTGCAAGGGGGCGGCCCAATGCGGGTCCGCCATCATCGGCCAATGGCTCTTGTCGAAGCCGGGCGCGTTGCGGACGCTTTCGGACGATACCGACAACAGGAAGCATTTGCGGTCGGTGTCGAGCGTGAGCGCGCTCCATGGGATCGCGAGCAGCTTGTCGCCGATGCCGAGCACGCCGCCGCTCGCCAGCACCGCGTATGCGATGCGGCCGGAGCGCACGTCGAGCATGATTTCCTTGATCTTGCCGACGTCGTCGCCGTCCGTCGTATAGACCTTGTCGCCGTCCAGCGTGTTGGCGGCCATGACGTCCGGGCCGGGGCCGGCCGCGGTTTCTCTGCCCTTGCCGACGATACGTGTCTGTCCTTGGTGAGGGGTGTTCATGACTGTCCTCCTAGGTAAGCGCGCGTGCCCCGAATCGGGTGCGTATTGCGCGGGGTGATGATCGGGTCGCCGCGGACGCGCCGCGCCCTTAGGTCCGCTTCGGCTGCGAGACGGCCTCCAGCGTGTTCTGCAGCGCGTCGCGCGACGTCCCGTCCGTATGCGTTGCGATGTCGCCCAGCGAGAGCATGCCGACGAGGCGCTTGTCGTGATCGACGACGGGCATCCGCTGCAGTCGCTCGTCGGCCATGTAACGCTGGATGTCGTCCAGGCTGTCGTCGTCGAAGCACCAGTCCAGCGAGCCCGACGCGACATCCTGAACACGCGTCTCGGGCGGCTTGCCGACGGCCGCCGCCAGGTCGTGGCCGGTCACCATGCCGATCAGCCGTCTGCCGTCGCAGACCGGCAGCGCGCCGAGTTCGTAACGTTCCATCAGCTGTTCGGCGTGGTGAATGGAGTCGGTCGGCGCGACGCGCACGACGTACTGCGACATGATTTCCCTGACGTGTTGCATGCATCTCTCCTGCGGTTGAGGTCCGGTCGTTCAGCAAGCGGTGTGCCGCGACAGGCCGGGGCCACTTGGGTGCTGCGTTGCGCCGCGCCTATCCGCGCGACGTCGTCAGCCGCGTTTGCCGCGGCCGTCCGATTCGTGCGCGCGATGCTTGCCGCCCGGTCGTGACGGATCGATGCGCGTGGCGCCGCCGGTGGCCGGCGGATCGCTGGCCGGAAACGTGTCCTCGAGCGTCTTGTCGATCTGGCGCTCCGTATGGCCGGAACGTGCCCGCTCGTCGTTCTTGAGCGGCGGAGATTGCGGATCCGTGCGATCCCGGGCGGGATGGCCGCGGCCGGAGTGGGTGGAATGGGTCATGGCGGATGCTCCGTTTGGCTATCACGGTATCGACTGCGCAAGGTTCGTTCCCGCACCGCGGCGGCAGCGGATCAGGCCGATCGCGGCGGGGCATGCGAATTGCTCCCTTGTGGCCGACCGCAACGAGGGAGGCGCAATGGAACAGGTTCTCGTGATATCGCTGCATCGGCCCGAGCCGCCGTTACCGGACGTCGGACCGGACACGCCGCCGCCGGACCCCTGGCCGCCCGATCTGCCGGAGCCGTTCGACGACCCGGAGGGCGATCCGCCCGAGCACCGGCCGCCCGAACGCGAACCGCCGTACCACGTGCCGCCGGTGCACGCGGCGAGCAATCCGGATCGCGGACCGCGACGTGGCCCTGGCACAGGCGTCGCGCCCAAACTTACATTGCGCTTGTAAAAATCCACCGGATCGCCGTTGCGTCCGGACCGAGCGAACCCGCACCGGCCCTCTGTCCGCCATGCGCCGAGGGATTGGCACGTAAATTGCCCCTGTGCTTACGAACGGAATCGAGAAGAGGAGGGCATCCATGCCGATCGTGCTTGCGCTACAGATGCGGCAGCATCTGGCACTCACGCCGAAGCTCCAGCAGTCGCTGCGCCTGTTGCAGCTGTCTTCGCTCGAATTCCAGCAGGAGCTGCGGCAAGCGTTCGATAGCAATCCCTTTATCGAGGACGTTCAGGCCGAGGACGATAACGATGCCGCCGAGGTGCAGGATGCCGGCGTGCAGCCAGCCGTCGAAGGTGCCGCGGATACTGCGCCCGAGCCGGCACCGCGGGCGGACGAAGACATTCCCTATACGGCCGAACCCACGGCGCGCGGATTGAGCCGCCAGGGCGGCGACGTATCCGACATGGCGCCCGGAGAATGGCTCGCGGCCGAGCCGTCGCTGCACGGACATCTGCACGACGCGCTGCGTCTCCATCCGCTGAATCCGCGCGCCCGCGCGGCCGCCCAGCTGATTATCGACGCGCTCGACGACGACGGCTACCTCCGGCAGACGTTGCCCGAACTCGTGCGCGCCGCCGATCCGGCTTGGCCGATCGGCGAACAGGATCTCGGCGTCGCGCTGCGTTTCGTGCAATCGCTCGACCGTCCCGGCATCGCCGCGCGCTCGCTGCGCGAATGCCTGCTGCTGCAGCTCGATGCGATCGCGGACGAGACGCCGGCGCTGACCTATGCGAAGGCGATCGTGCGCGATCATCTGGAGCGTCTCGCGCGCCGGGAAACGGCGGAAATGCAGCGGCGGCTCGGCTGCGATGCGCGCCTGCTGCAGGCGGCCTGCGCGCTGGTGCGCGGGCTCGATCCTCGGCCGGGCGACCGCTATGGCAGCACGCGCGGCGACTATGTCGTGCCGGACGTGATTGTCCGTCAAGGGCGCGACGACTGGATCGTAACCATCAACCCGGCCGTGCTGCCGCACGCGCGGCTGCACCGGCAGTATGCGGAACTCTTCGCGCGCGCGAACGGCGCGCGTGATTCGCCGCTCGGCCAGCAGTTGGAAGAGGCGCGTTGGCTGATCAGCAATGCGCAGAAGCGCTTCGAGACGATTCGGCGCGTCGGCGCTTGCATCGTCGAGCGGCAGCGGGATTTTTTCCGCTACGGCGAGATCGCATTGAAGCCGCTCATATTGCGCGACATCGCGGAGGCGCTCGACCTGCACGAATCGACGGTGTCGCGCGCAACGGGCAACAAGTACATGGCGACGCCGCACGGCACGTTCGAGTTCAAGCACTTCTTCCCGCGCCGGCTCGAAGCCGCGGGGAAGGGCGTGTGTTCCGCCGCCGCGGCGAAGGCGCTGATCCGCGACATGATCGCCGTGGAGCGGCATGCCGAGCCGCTATCGGACGTGGCGCTCGCGCAGCGTCTCGCGGATCGCGGCATCCTGGTCGCACGCCGCACCGTCACCAAGTACCGGCAGGCGATGAGGATTTCGAGCGCCGAACTGAGGCGGCGCGATCCGGTATGACGAGCGCATTGCGGGCGCCACGCTCGCACGAACGAGAGGAGCAATGCTATGCCAGCCAAATCCCAGGCCCAGCAACATGCCGCGGGCGCGGCGCTGTCCGCGAAGCGCGGCAAGGCGAAGGTGAAGGATCTCAAGCCGCCGTCGAAGTCGATGTACAAATCGATGAGCGAACGGCAACTCGAGGAGATGGCGTCGACCTCGACGCGAGACAAACCGAAGCATAAGCGCGACGTATGACTACGCCGCTCGGTGCCGGCGGTCCTCATCCATAGGAGAGTTCCATGCTTCGATATGCGGTCATTTTCTTCATCATCGCGCTGATTGCGGCGTTCTTCGGTTTCGGCGGGATCGCGGCCGGCGCGGCCGAGATCGCGCGGATTCTGTTCTTCATCTTCGTCGTGATCTTCCTCGCTACCCTTCTGCTGGGCGTGATACGACGCTGACGCATTCGCCCGATTTTCCGCAGCGCGGCGCGCGTCTTCCCGGCGGTCAGCGCCGCCGCTGCAATCCGCGGTACCAGTTCATCAGCGGCGTCGCGGACATGCCGTGCGCGATCACGGACGCGGTGACGACCGCGAGCACCGGCGCGATGAGCGGCCGGACCAGGTTGGGCGCCCCGTGCTCGAGCGCAAACGCGAGATAGTAGAACGAACCGATCCCGCGGATGCCGAACCACGACATCAGCCGCCGCTGCGCGAGCGTCGAGCGGGAGCCGGCGAGCGACAGCAGCACGGCGGCCGGACGCACGACGAGCAGCAGCGCGGCGCTAAGCGCGGCCGACCGCCAGGTGAAGAGCGGGCCCGGCAAGTTCGCGATCACGCTGCCGATCATCGTCATGGCGCCCGCTTCGGCAAGGTGTTCGAGTTCGATCGTGAAGCCCAGCACCGATTCGGCCATGTACGCGTGAACCTTCCCGGGGTGCTGCTCGGTCGCGCCTAGGTCGGTCGAGTCGATATTGCCGATCACTTCGCGCGGCGCGCGGCCGCCGCTTGCCTGATGTTCGACGCGCCGCATCGCCACGCCGGCCGCGAAGGTCGCGAGGAAGCCGAACGTGTGCGCGAACTGCGCGATCCCGAAAGACAGCACGATCAGCGCGAGCGCGAAGCAGCCTTCCAGGCCAAGCGCCTGAGCGTGCCGCGTGCGCAGCCACGCAACCGCTCTCGTGGTCACCCAGCCGAGCGTGCCGCCGATCGCCGCGGCGCCGCCGATGCCCCACGCCGTGACCGCGGCGAACTCGAACGACAACGGCGGCACGCCGTGCAACACGGCCGGGCTGCCGCACAGCGCGAGCCCGGCAAGCGCGAACGGGTACGCGATGCCGTCGTTCAGGCCGCCTTCGCCCGATAGCGCGAAACGCACCAGATCGCGGTCCCCCGGATCGTGTACTTGCACATCGTGCGCGAGCACGGGGTCGGTCGGCGCCAGGATCGCCGCGAGCAGGAGCGCCGGGCCCCAGCCGATATTCAACGCATAGACCGCGCACGCGGCGAGCAGCGGCACGGTGACGATCATCGCCAGGAAGCCGAGGCGGCAGGGCACGATCCAGAGACGGTCGGACAGCGGCACGCGCAGCCGCAGGCCGATCGCGAACAGCGATACGAGCATCGCGATTTCGACGAGCAGCCGCAACAGCGTCGCGTCGCGCGCCATGTCAAGGTGCAGCAGGCCCAGTCCGGCCGGCCCGAGCAGGAAGCCAAGCAGCAGATAGATCATGGCGGCGCTGCAAGGCAGGGGGCGCAATGCCGATGAGGTGATGCCCAGCACCATCAACACCGTGCCGACGATCAGATACCAGATGGTTTCGTTCATGAGCGGTCTCGGCGCAATTTGCGTTCCGCAGCCGATTCGCGCGTGCAAAGTCGAAAGCCCCGATCATTTAGGCGAATCTGAACTGAACCCCAAAAGTTGAATGGGCTGGGCATCGCGCGGGCCCACTTGCTCGGCATACCGATGGGCGGTTTGACGGGTGTCGGGCTCGCCGCGTGCCGCGACCGCGCGCTTCGTGGCGTTCGCCGAAGCTTCCGCTATTGGACCTTGACGACCACCTTGCCCGTTGTCCGGCCCGTTTCGACGTAAGACATTGCCTCGTTGGTTGCTTGAAACGGGAAAATCCGGTCGATTACCGGGCGAATGGCTTTGGCATCGATCAGTGCGGCGATCTGGGCCAGTTGCTCGCCGCTGGCGCGCATGAACAAAAACGAATAATCGACGTCGCGGCGTTTTGCAGCTTTCCTGACGCCGCGGCTCAGCATGCCGATCGCCAGCTTCAGAAACCACGAGACGCCGCTCTCCTTCGCAAAATCCGGGTCGGGCGGACCGGCGATCCCGACGACCTTACCGCCCGGCTTGAGTACCCCTAACGATTTCTTGAGCGTATCTCCGCCCTGGGTGTCGAGCACCAGGTCGTAATTCTTGAGAATCTTCGAAAAGTCGTCTTTTTTGTAGTCGATCACGATGTCCGCGCCGAGTTGCTTAAGCAATTCGGTATTCCGCGCGCTTGCGGTGGTCGCGACGAACGCGCCCAGGTGCTTTGCCAACTGGATCGCGAACGTGCCGACGCCGCCCGAGCCCGCGTGTATCAGTACTTTTTGTCCTTTCTGGAGCTTGCCCTTTTCGACCAGTGCCTGCCATGCAGTGAGGCCGACAAGCGGAATCGAAGCGGCTTCCTCCAGAGTCAGCGTGTCGGGCTTCAACGCCACGGCGCTCTCCTTGACCGCGATGAATTCCGCGAAGGTGCCAATACGATCTTTGGGCGGCCGGGAATAGACCGCATCGCCCGGCTTGAAGCGCTTGACCCGCGATCCGACGCGGACGACCACGCCCGCCAAGTCGTTGCCCAGGATCAACGGCAAACGGTAGGGCAGAATAAGCTTGAATTCCCCGTCTTTGATTTTGAAATCCAGTGGATTCACGCTAGCGGCATGAATCTGGATCAGTACTTCGTCCTCTTGCGGCTCGGGCGCGGGCATTTCGCCGGCCCGTAAGTCATTGTTGCGGCCATATCGGTCGAGCACGAATGCTTTCATCGCGTTTCCTTGTCAATTTCAAGTTCAACCAGGGTGGTGCTGAGACGCCTCAAACTGGAATCCGGAGTACGGCGATGAAATCGTTCGCCGGCTCATTCAATATGATACCTATCATATTTGTGTCGAACATGAGGCGGGTAAAAATCGTGGTGTCGAAAAGCCCGGATCAGGCGGCGCCAGGGACGAGCCGCTCCAATGCCGCCTTTCGCAGCGCGTCGGAAAGCTTGGGATCGTCCACGGCGCGAGCCAAAATCAGCGCGCCGACCATCGTGGATACGGTCACGAGCGCGGATTCGTGCGCACCCGGTTGCCCCCAGTCCGGCATTTGGCGCGCCACGAGATCGATCATTTCCTTGATGCGCCGTGTGGCCGCATGCCGTACCTGGGTGACTTGGCGGGGCAGTTCGGAGCCGAGCGCGGCAACGGGGCAGCCCATCTCGGGGTTTTCTACGTGCGCTTTCGACAAATAGGCGCTGACCAGCGACGCGAACGCCTGCTCGGGCGGCGCGCCGGCGGCGATGTCGGCCGACGCGGCGACGGCTTCCGCGCCGGCGCGATCCGCCGCCTCGGCCAGCATCGCCTCACGCGAGGCGAAGTGCGCATAGAAGCCGCCGTGGGTTAAGCCCGCTTCCTGCATGATGTCGGCGACGCCGGCACCGGCATATCCGTTACGCCGAATCGCGCGCGCGGCGGCTTCGACGATGCGCTGATGGGTAATTTCCTTGCGTCCGGGTGTGGTTCGCGGCATAACGGCGGCATAGTCCAAAATATATGACGGACATCATATACGGTTTTGATGCCGGATGCTGTTCGGGAATCAGGGCGAGATCGGGCGTCGCGCGGCCCTGAACGCATCCCGGTACGCCGCCGTACGGACACCGATCCCCATTGCGCGCACCATCGCGTCTGGACAGCGCTACGGACACCCGTAGGCGGCGTGAAGCATCGTCGTCCATCGAGCAATGACGTACTCATCGGAGGTTCATCATGAACAAGGATCAAGTCAAGGGCACGGCGGAGAAGGTCAAGGGCAAGGTCAACAAGGCCATCGGCCGCGCCACCGGCGACACGAAGCAGGAAATCAAAGGCAATGTGCAGGAGGCGGCCGGGCAAGCGCGAAAGAATCTGGGCGACATCAAGGAAGCCGTCAAGAAATCCTGA
>CAUPOD010000096.1:0-7955 GCA_963512745.1 uncultured Burkholderia sp.
CCGGGATCAGCGCGGTGCTGATCACGACGTCGGCATGCGTCGCGCGCTGGTGCACGAGCTTGGCCTGGCGGGCGAGCCACGACGGCGGCATCGGCCGCGCGTAGCCGCCCACGCCCTGCGCGCACTCGCGCTCCTCGTCGGTCTCGAACGGCACGTCGAGGAACTTGGCGCCCAGGGATTCGATCTGCTCCTTAACCGCCGGGCGCACGTCGGACGCCTCGATCACGGCGCCGAGGCGCTTGGCCGTCGCGATCGCCTGCAAACCCGCTACGCCCGCGCCGAGAATCAGCACGCGCGCGGCCTTGACCGTGCCGGCCGCCGTCATCAGCATCGGCATGAAGCGCGAATAGAGGTTGGCCGCCACCAGCACCGCCTTGTAGCCCGCGATGTTGGCCTGGGAGGACAGCACGTCGAGGCTCTGCGCGCGCGTCGTGCGCGGGGCGGCTTCGAGCGCGAAGCCCGTCACGCCGGTCGCGGCGAGGCGCGCGGCCTGTTCGCGGTTGAACGGGTCGAGCATGCCGAGCAGCACGCCGCCCGATTTCAAGAGCGGCAGCTCGGCCTCGGTCGGCGCCTGCACTTTCAGAACGAGTTCGGCGCCGAACGCGTCGGCGGCGCTGCCGAGGGCCGCGCCGGCCGCTTCGTAAGCCGCGTCGGGATAACTCGCGTTCGCGCCGGCCCCGCGCTCGACTACCACGCGATGGCCCTGCGACACGTATTTCTTGACCGTCTCCGGTGTCGCGGCGACCCGTGCTTCATAGGCCCGCGTTTCAGCAGGCACGCCTATCTGCATGTCCCATTCCTCCAATTCTTGCGCTCGACCGCGCTTTCTTTCGTATTCTTTCTATAGAAATGCTGGAGCAACCGGCGCAGGAACCCCCTGGCCCGCCGGCCATGGCACACTCTACCTGAAAGCCGGGGCAGGATCGCAGCGTCGTAATCAGGCCCATTCCCGGTGGACAAACGTGCCGCAATCGCATAGGCGGCTTCGGCGCAACCGGCGCGCAGCCGGTAAAATGCCGCCATGGAACCCGAAATCTGGACCCCGCATGTCACGGTCGCGGCCATCGCCGAGCGCGACGGCCGCTTTCTGATCGTCGAAGAACACACGTCGGCAGGCTTGCGCCTGAACCAGCCGGCCGGCCATCTCGAGGCCGGCGAAACGCTGGCGCAGGCCGTCGCGCGCGAAACCCTCGAGGAAACCGCGCACCCGTTCGAACCCGAAGCGCTGATCGGCGTGTACGTCACCCATTACCCGCGCGCGGGCGCGGCCTCCACCATGCGAAACGCAGTCGGCAATACGGCCGCCAACCAGGCCGAGGCACCGGCCGGGGTGCCGGCGCAAAATGCGACACTCGGCCGCGTCGGCGCCACTTATCTGCGCTTCACGTTCTGCGGCCGCGCGGGCGAGGCGATCGCCGGGCGCGCGCTCGACGACGGCATCGTGCGCGCGTTCTGGATGAGCGCCGACGAGCTGCGCGCGTGCCCCGAACGGCACCGCTCGCCCGCCGTGATGACCTGCATCGACGACTACCTGGCCGGGCGCCGCGTGCCGCTCGACTTCATTCATACGCACTCGCTCGCGCCGGTGCCGCCTCACCGGGCGGTGACGCTATGAGCGCGAAACGCGTGGTGGTGGGCATGTCGGGCGGCGTCGATTCGTCGGTGACGGCGTGGCTGCTCAAACAGCAGGGTTACGACGTGGTCGGCCTGTTCATGAAGAACTGGGAAGACGACGACGACAGCGAATACTGCTCGACGCGGCAGGACTGGATCGACGTGGTTTCGGTCGCCGACCTGATCGGCATCGACGTCGAGGCCGTGAACTTCGCCGCCGAATACAAGGATCGCGTGTTCGCCGAATTCCTGCGCGAATACTCGGCCGGCCGCACGCCGAACCCGGACGTGCTGTGCAACGCCGAGATCAAGTTCAAGGCGTTCCTCGATCATGCGATGTCGCTCGGCGCGGAAACCATCGCCACGGGCCACTATGCGCGCGTGCGCGAACGCGCCGGGCGCTTCGAGCTGCTCAAGGCGTTCGATCATACGAAGGATCAGTCGTACTTCCTGCACCGGCTCAATCAGGCCCAGCTGTCGAAGACCTTGTTCCCGCTCGGCGAGATCCCGAAGACCGAAGTGCGCGAGATCGCCGCGCGGATCGGCCTGCCGAACGCGAAGAAAAAGGACTCGACGGGCATCTGCTTCATCGGCGAGCGTCCGTTCCGCGACTTCCTGAACCGCTATCTGCCGACCCAGCCGGGCCCGATGAAGACGCCGGACGGCAAGGTCGTCGGCGAGCACATCGGCCTCGCGTTCTATACGTTCGGCCAGCGCAAGGGCATCGGCCTCGGCGGCAGCCGCGATGGCAGCGGCGAGCCGTGGTTCGTGGCGGCCAAGGACGTGCCCGGCAACACGCTGTACGTCGCGCAAGGCCACGACCATCCGTGGCTGCTGTCGTCCGAGCTCGTCGCGGGCAATCTCAGCTGGGTGGCCGGCGAGCCGCCCGCGGACGGCCTCGCGTGCGGCGCGAAAACCCGTTACCGGCAGGCCGATGCGCCGTGCGTCTACGCGCCGGCCGGCGACGGCCATTTCGCGCTGCGTTTCGAGCAGCCGCAATGGGCCGTCACGCCGGGCCAGTCCGCCGTGCTGTACGACGGCGAGATCTGCCTAGGCGGCGGCATCATCGAACAGGCGGCCGTGCAGAGCGCCGCGGGCGCGGTCCCGAGCCTCGCCGCAAACTGACACGCAGGGCGGCCTCCCGGGCGGGCCGTCGCGGCCCGCCGGGCTGCCGGCCCGAAGCTATGCTTAGCCGGTCCGATATCCAGCTCGCCCCCGGGTGGCCGTTCCCGCAAAACAACGAGCCCGGTGCGGCGGCGGCTTGCCCCAAACCGGGCCGAACCTCTATAATCGCCCCACTCTTCGGGGAGTAGCCGCTCCGGACGCGAAGTCCGGAGGCGCACGTCAACATACTTGCCTGCTATCCAGCGGCATGGCGTGCGCAGCCTGAGCCTGGCAAGACCGACGATGCACATTCCCACCTAGCCGGGTCGCGGGGATGCGCGTCGTCGCGTATCGACCGTGCGGCCCGGTTACAAGCATCCCCATGCAATCCTTCCTCGTTTCGACCAGCGTCGTCGGCCTTGCCGAAATCGGCGACAAGACCCAATTGCTGTCGCTCGTGCTCGCGGCCCGCTTTCGCAAGCCGATTCCGATCGTGCTCGGCGTGCTCGCGGCGACGCTCGTGAACCACGCGTTTTCGGGTGCGCTCGGCGCATGGCTCGCGAACGTGATCGACCCCAAGATCATGAACTGGGCCGTGGTCGCCTCGTTCGCGCTGATGGCCGTGTGGATCTTGATTCCAGACAAACTCGACGATGCCGACGCGATTTCCGCCAAGCGCCGGCTCGGCGTGTTCGGCACTACGGCCGCAGCCTTTTTTCTCGCGGAGATGGGCGACAAGACGCAGATCGTGACGATCGCGCTCGCGGCGCGCTTCCACGATTTCTTCGGCGTCGTGGCGGGCACGACGCTCGGCATGATGCTGGCCAACGTGCCCGTGATCTACCTCGGCCACAAATTCGCGGACCGGCTGCCGACCAAGGCCGTGCACGTGCTCGCGGCCGTCATCTTCGTCGTGCTCGGCGGCTTCGCGCTGCGCACGGCGTTGTATCCGGACGCGCATCCGCTGTTCTGATCCGAGCCGATCCACTTTCGAGCGCCACGCATGACGACATTTCTGCTATTCATCATCACGGCGGTCGCCGAGATCGTCGGCTGCTATCTGCCGTACCGCTGGCTGCGCGAGGGCGGCAGCGCATGGCTGCTCGCGCCCGCGGCCGTCAGCCTCGCCGCGTTCGCGTGGCTGCTGAGCCTGCACCCGTCGGCCGCGGGCAGGACGTACGCGGCTTACGGCGGCGTCTATATCGCGGTTGCGCTGGCCTGGCTGTGGGCAGTGGAAGGCATTCGGCCGAGCGGCTGGGATTGGCTCGGCGCGGCGCTTACGTTGGGCGGCATGGCCGTGATCGCGTTCCAGCCGCGCTAACGGACGCGCCGCGCCTATTTTTATTGCGGCACGGTATCGATGAACGACTGGCGCTGCATGAGCTTCGCGTAGTGCTTGTCGAGATTCGGATGGCGTTCGCGCCAATCGAGTTCGGGCATGCGGAAATCGAGGTAGCCGAGCGCGACGCCCAGCGCGATGTCGGCGAGCGTGTAATGATTACCCACGCACCACGGCTTCGCGCCGAGGCCGCTGGCCATCGCCGCGAGCGCGTTGTCGATCTTGCGCGCCTGGCGCGCGAGCCACGCCTCGCTGCGCAGCCCTTCCTCGCGCTGCGTGAATTCGAGGCGGATCGCCACGGCGGCGTCGAGCACGCCGTCGCCGAGCGCCTCCCAGCAACGCACCTCGACGCGCTCGCGCCCCGACGCGGGAATCAGCTTGCCGACCGGCGACAGCGTATCCACGTATTCGCAGATCACGCGCGAATCGAAAATCGCGGCCCCGTCTTCCATCACCAGGCACGGCACCTTGCCGAGCGGATTAGATGCATGAATCGCGGTGTCCGGCCCCCAAACGTTTTCGAGTTCCAGCTTGTAGTCGATCTTCTTTTCAGCGAGCACGATGCGCGCCTTGCGCACATACGGGCTGCTGAGCGAACCGATTAATCTCATCTTCTGCCTTTGTTGGGAAAACCACTCAAGAGTATAAGTCTCGTTTGCCCCCGCGCCTCGCGTTTCGATCATAACCGCGGCGTTCGTCGCGCAAGAAAATCGTCCGGCGCGGCTGTGGGCGGTTTGCAACAGCGCGGCGCCGCACGCCTCGTCTCCACGCCGCGCCGCACGCCTCGGCGGCGCGCGGAGCGCAGTACAATCGCATGATGAATCCGTCCGACGCCCACTCCCTGCCCGCCCTCTACCGCCAACGCCGCGCGCGCGTGCTCGATGCGCTGCGCCAGCAAGGCGGCGGCATCGCGATCGTGCCGACCGCGCCCGAAGTCATGCGCAACGCCGACAGCGGCTACCCGTACCGGCACGACAGCTATTTCTACTACCTGACCGGCTTCAGCGAACCGGACGCGGTGCTCGTGCTCGATGCGCGCGCGCACGCGGAAGCCGCGTCGATCCTGTTCTGCCGCGCCAAGAATCCCGAGCGCGAGATCTGGGAGGGCTTCCATTTCGGCCCCGAAGGCGCGCGCGAGCAGTTCGGCTTCGACGCCGCGTACCCGCTCGACGCGCTCGACACGCAGATGCCCAAACTGCTCGCCGACGCCGGCGCGCTGCACTTCCGCTTCGGCGCATCGCCCGAACTCGAACGGCGCATCGGCCAGTGGCTCGACGCGGTGCGCGGCCAGGCGCGCGCGGGCGTGCTCGCGCCGGCCGCGAGCTACGACCTGACGCCCGTGCTCGACGAGATGCGCGTGATCAAGGACGCGCACGAACAGGCGATCATGCGCCGCGCCGCCGCGATCTCGGCGCAAGCGCACCGCCGCGCGATGGCCGCCTGCCGCCCCGGCATGCGCGAATACGAACTCGAAGCCGACCTGCTCCACGAATTCCGCCGCCACGGCGCGCAAGCGCCGGCCTACGGCTCGATCGTGGCCGCGGGCGCGAACGCGTGCGTGCTGCACTATCCGGCCGGCAACACCGTGATCCGCGACGGAGATCTGATCCTGATCGACGCCGCGTGCGAACTCGACGGCTACGCATCGGACATCACGCGCACGTTCCCGGCCAACGGCCGCTTCTCGGGCCCGCAGCGCGCGCTCTACGACATCGTGCTCGCCGCGCAGCAGGCCGCGATCGACGCGACGCGCCCCGGCGCCTCGTTCGAGGCGCCGCACGATGCCGCGGTGCGCGTGCTCGCGCAAGGCATGCTCGATACCGGGCTGCTCGCGAAGGCCGAGTTCGGCAGCGTCGACGACGTGATCGACGCACGCGCGTTTTCGCGTTTCTACATGCACCGCACGGGCCACTGGCTCGGCATGGACGTGCACGATTGCGGCGACTACCGCGAACGCGGCGCCGCGCGCGATGCCGCGGGCCATCTGCCGTACCGCATGCTGCGCGCGGGCATGGCGCTGACCATCGAGCCGGGCCTCTACGTCCGCCCCGCCGACGGCGTGCCCGAAGCGTTCTGGAACATCGGCATCCGGATCGAGGACGACGCGATCGTCACCGCCGGCGGCTGCGAGCTGATCACGCGCGACGTGCCCGTCGAAGCCGACGCGATCGAAGCGCTGATGCGCGAGGCCCGCGAAAGCCGCGCAGGCCGTGAGGCAAGCGCAGCGCACGCGCCGCACGGCAAACCGCACGACGCCGCACACGACGCAAGCGCCTGACCCCGATGGAATCTTCGATGCAACCAAGCTCTTCCCCGTTCGATACGGCCGCGACGTCGGTTACATCCGCCACGCCGGCCGCCTCGGCTGCCTCTTCTGCGGCGAGGACCACACCCGCAGCCGTGTCGGCCGCGCCGCCCACGGTAAACACCGCCGACGAACCCGTGCCGCCCGCGCTCGACTACGACATCGCGATCGTCGGCGCGGGCCCCGTCGGCCTCGCGCTGGCCGGCTGGCTCGCGCAGCGCAGCGCGACGCAGGCGCTCAAGGTCGTCCTGATCGACGCGCGCGAACCCGAGGCCGGCCATGCCGATCCGCGCGCACTCGCGCTGTCGCACGGCAGCCGGATGTTGCTCGACACGCTCGCGTGGCCGGCCGAGGCCACGCCCATCGAGCACATCCACATTTCGCAGCGCGGCCACTTCGGCCGCACCGTGATCGACCGCGACGAGCACGATCTGAGCGCGCTCGGCTACGTCGTCCGCTACGGCGCGCTCGTGACCGCGCTCGCGCGCGCCGTGCGCGGCACGTCCGTGCATTGGCTCGGCTCGACGCGCGCAGGCCAGCCCGAACAGGATGCAGACGGCGTGAGCGTCGCGCTCGAAGGGCCGGCGGGCCCGCGCACGCTGCGCGCGGGCGTGCTGATCCACGCCGAAGGCGGACAGTTCCACGAGCAGGCCGCCGATGCCGCGCGCCAGCAGCGCCGCGATTACGAACAGACCGCGCTCGTCGGCACGGTCAGCGTCAGCGCGCCGCGCCCGCGCGTGGCCTGGGAACGCTTCACGGCGGAAGGCCCGCTCGCGCTGCTGCCGCTCGGCGGCCCGCAGCAGGCCGACTATTCGCTGGTCTGGTGCTGCACGCCCGAGGCAGCCGCGCGCCGCATGGCGCTTAGCGACACCGAATTCCTGCGCGAACTCGGCGACGCATTCGGTGGGCGCATGGGCCGCTTCACGCGCATCGCCGGACGGGCCGCGTTTCCGCTCGGCCTCAACGCGTCGCGCGCGCTGGCCGACGGCCGCATGGCGATGGTCGGCAACGCCGCGCAGACGCTGCACCCGGTGGCGGGCCAAGGTCTGAACCTCGGTTTGCGCGACGCGCACACGCTCGTCGACACCTTGTCCGAATACGGCGCGAACGCGCTTGCGCTCGCGCACTTCGAGCGCCGCCGCGCGCTCGACCGCCGCTTCACGATCGGCGCGACCGATGCCCTGGCGCGCGTGTTCGCGAGCGAATCGCGGCCGTTCGGCGTGCTGCGCGGCCTCGCGCTCGCCGCGCTCGAATGCGCGCCGCCGCTCAAGACCGCCCTCGCGCGCCAGATGATGTTCGGGCAGAGACGCTGAAACCTAGGCGCGCGCATGTCGGCTGGGCCTGGTCCCGGCCGCGCATTGCGGTAGAATGCGTGTTTTCCCTTTCGCCTAATCCTTGCCCGCGTCTCGCGGGCGGCGTCGTTTCCATGCCTTCGATCGGCCCTCACGTCCTGCGCAACAATCTGTTCGTGGCCCCCATGGCGGGCGTCACGGACCGGCCGTTCCGCCAGCTGTGCAAACGGCTCGGCGCGGGTTATGCCGTCTCGGAGATGGTGGCCTCGAACGCGCAGTTGTGGAAAAGAGCGAAGACCAT
>CAUPOD010000097.1:0-7882 GCA_963512745.1 uncultured Burkholderia sp.
CCGCTGCCGGTCTCGGCGCCTGCCGCCGCCGCGCCGCGCTCGGGAGGTGCGCGATGAAGCCGCAACCGCAAACCGGGCGCCGGCGCCAGAACGTGACGTTCTCGGCGAGCCCCGTGCTGTCCGTGCACCTGCCGATGTGGCGCTCCAAGCTCGTAGTGTTCCTGCTGTTCGTGGCGTTCGCGGCACTCGCCGCGCGCGCGTTCTGGATTCAGGGACCGGGCAACGCGTTCTACCAGCGTCAGGGCGAGAGCCGTTATCAGCGCACCATCGAATTGCCGGCCACGCGCGGCAAGATCTTCGATCGCGGCGGCCAGGTGCTCGCGACGAGCCTGCCCGTGCGCGCGATCTGGGCGATTCCCGATGCGGTGCCCGAAGATCTCGATGCGGGCAAGCTCGCGCAGCTGAGCCGCTTGCTCGGCATGTCGTCGTCCGAGCTGACCAAGAAGCTCGGCGAAGACAAGGGTTTCGTCTACGTGAAGCGCCAGGTGCCCGTCGAGGTCGCGGACAAGGTGCTGGGGCTGGATATTCCGGGCATCTACGCGCGCAACGAATACAAGCGCTTCTATCCCGAAGGCGAGATCACCGCGCACTTGATCGGCTTCACCAACGTCGAAGACGAAGGGCAGGAAGGCGTCGAACTCGCGGACCAGAAGGAACTGGCCGGTGTGCCGGGCAGCCGCCGCGTGATCAAGGACCGGCTCGGGCATATCATCGAAGACGTGGACGAGCAGTTTCCGCCGCACGACGGTACCGACGTGAATCTGGCGATCGACAGCAAGATCCAGTACATCGCGTATTCGAATCTGAAGGATGCCGTCGAGAAGTTCCACGCCAAGGCGGGTGCGGCGATGGTGGTCGACGTGCATACGGGCGAGGTGCTCGCACTCGTCAATTATCCGACCTTCAATCCGAACGACCGCTCGCACCTGACCGGCGAGCAGCTGCGCAACCGCGTGCTGACCGACGTGTTCGAGCCCGGCTCGATCATGAAGCCGTTTACGGTGTCGCTCGCGCTCGATCTGCACCGCGTGACGCCGAATACGCTCGTCGATACGGGCAACGGCCGCTACTCGCTCGACGGCGCGGCGATCACCGACGATTCCGGCTTCGGTACGCTGACCGTGGGCGGCGTGATCCAGAAGTCGAGCAACATCGGCGCGACCAAGATCGCGATGACGATGCGGCCGGAAGAGATGTGGAATATGTATACGGGTATCGGTCTCGGGCAGGCGCCGAAGGTCGGCTTCCCCGGTGCGGCGGCCGGCCGTCTGCGTCCGTGGAAGAGCTGGCGCCGCATCGAGCAGGCGACTATGGGCTACGGCTATGGCCTGTCGACCTCGCTGTTCCAGCTCGCGCGCGCCTATACCGCAATCGCCAACGACGGCGAGATTCTGCCCATCTCGATCTTCAAGACCGACAGCGCGCAGCCGCCGGCAGGCACGCAGATTTTCTCGGCGACGACGGCGCGCGAAGTGCGCACCATGCTCGAGAGCGTGGTGACGCCGCAAGGCACGTCGCCGAACGCGGCGGTGTCCGGCTATCGCGTCGGCGGCAAGAGCGGCACGGCCTACAAACAGGTGGGCCGCGGCTACGATCACAGCAAGTACCGCGCGTCGTTCATCGGCATGGCGCCGATGCCGGATCCGCGCATCGTGGTGGCGGTGTCGGTCGATGAGCCGACCGTCGGCGGCCACTTCGGCGGTCAGGTGTCGGGCCCGGTGTTCTCGTCGATCGTCGGCGACACGCTGCGCGTGCTCAACGTGCCGCCGAATATGCCCGTGACGCCGCTCGTGGTGCGCGACAACCCCGCCAGCGACGCGGCCGCGGCTGCCGCGGCTCCGTCGGCGCGCGGCCTGAAGGTCACGAGCACGGCGCGCAATACCCCCGGAGTGGTTCGATGAGTGCGGTTCGCAGCGCCCACCCGGCGCATCTCCAAATCGACGAGGCAACGGCCTGGCTGCGCACGCATGCGGCGCCCGGCGCGCAGCTGCATGCCGATACGCGCAGTCTGTGCGCCGGCGACGTGTTTCTCGCGTATGCGGTGGACGGCGCCGACAATCGCGCGTTCATCGCGAACGCGGTCGAGCGCGGCGCGGCCGCGGTGCTGTATCAAGCCGATGGTTTCGCGGCCGATGCGCTGCCCGCGGGCTGCCCCGCACTCGGCGTGCGCGCGCTGAACGAGCTCGCTGGCGAGATCGCGAGCGCGTGGTACGGGCATCCGAGCGATGCGCTGCTCACGGTCGGCGTAACCGGCACCAACGGCAAGACCTCGTGCACGCAATGGATCGCGACCGCATTCTAGGCGCTCGGGCGCCCATGCGCGGTGATCGGCACGCTCGGCAGCGGCATGCCGGGTCAACTCGTGCCGACCGGTTTCACGACGCCCGACGCGCCGCAGCTGCAGCGCTGTCTCGCGCAATTGCGCGAGGACGGCGCGCAGGCCGTGGCGATGGAAGTATCGTCGCATGCGCTGCATCAGGGCCGCGCGAACGGCGTGGCGTTCGACATCGCCGTGTTCACGAACCTGACGCAGGACCACCTCGACTATCACCGCACCTTCGAGGCTTACGAGAGTGCGAAGGCCAAGCTGTTCGCGTGGCGCGGGCTGCGCGCGGCCGTGATCAACCGCGACGACGCGGCGGGCCGGCGTCTGCTCTCCAATCTGTGCGGGCGCGTGCGGACGATCTCCTACGGCATCGCGGGCGCAGGGCCGGACGCGGACGCGTGCGACGCCGATCGCGCGCTGATCGCGAGCAACGTGCGCGCGACGCCCACGGGCACGGCGTTTCATCTCGCTTCGCCGTGGGGCGAGGCCGAGATCGAGGTCGGTACGCTCGGCACCTTCAACGTGAGCAATCTGCTCGCCGTGCTCGGCACGCTGCTCGCGGCCGACGTGCCGTTCGCGGCCGCGCTCGCGGAACTGGGCAAGCTCGAATCGGTGAACGGACGCATGGAGCGTCTCGGCGGCCGTTTGCAGAACGACGAACCGCTCGTCGTGGTCGATTACGCGCACACGCCCGATGCGCTCGAGAAGACGCTCGAGGCGCTGCGTCCGATCGCGCAGGCGCGCGGCGGCAAACTCGTGTGCATGTTCGGTTGCGGCGGCGACCGCGACGCGACCAAGCGTCCGCTGATGGGCGCGATCGCCGAGCGGCTGGCCGACAGGGTGGTCGTGACGAGCGACAACCCGCGCAGCGAGGAGCCGGCCGCCATCATCGAACAGATTGCCTGGGGCATTCGCGCGCCGGACCAGGCCAGGCGCTGCGAGGACCGTGCGAGCGCTATTCTGCACGCGGGGCGCGGCGCCGCGCGCGAGGATGTCGTACTGCTGGCCGGCAAGGGGCATGAGGCCACACAGGAAATCATGGGCCGTAAACGCGAATTCTCCGATCAGAACCACGCGCGTCTCGCGCTGGCCGCTCGTTTGACGCAAGCGCGCGGAGGCGGCGTATGACGGCGCCCATGCTGACCTTGCAAGAAGCGGCCGCGCTGATTCCGGGCGCTACGGTGCTCGGCGATGCGAGCACGTCGTTCGCGAAGGTGTCGACCGACAGCCGTGCGTGCGGGCCCGGCGATTTGTTCGTCGCGCTGCACGGCGAACGCTTCGATGCGCACGATTTTCTCGAACAGGTCGCGGCGCGCGGCGCGAGTGCGGCGATGATCTCGCGCAGCGTCGCCGAGTGGACGCTGCCTGCGCTCAAGGTGGCCGATACGCGCGTCGCGCTCGGCCAGCTCGCGCACGGTTGGCGCATGCGCTTCGCCGTGCCGCTCGTGACGGTCACGGGCAGCAACGGCAAGACCACGGTCAAGGAAATGATCGCGTCGATTTTCGCGGCCGCGGTCGGCGCGGACGCGTATCTTGCGACGGCGGGCAACTTCAATAACGACATCGGTCTGCCGCTCACGCTGCTGCGTCTGTCGGCCAAGGACCGGTTGGCCGTGATCGAACTCGGCATGAATCATCCTGGCGAGACCGAAGGGCTCGCGCGCCTGGCCGCGCCCACGGTTGCGCTCGTCAACAATGCGCAGCGCGAGCATCAGGAATTCATGGCGACGGTCGAGGCCGTCGCGCTCGAGCACGCGGCGAACCTCCACGCGCTCGGCGCGGACGGCACTGCGGTGTTTCCGGCCGACGACGCTTATGCGGGCATCTGGCGCGTCGCCGCGACGGGCCGGCGCATTTTCGATTTCGCGCTGAACGACGCGTCGCGCACGACGGCCGCGGCCGTTACGGGCGTGGCGCACGGCAGCCGCCTCGAGATCGATACGCCGGCCGGGCAGTGCTCGGTGCAACTGCAGGTGCTCGGCGCGCACAACGCGCGCAACGCTTTGGCCGCGACGGCCGCCGCGCTTGCCGCGGGCGTTCCGCTCGATGCGGTCAAACGCGGCCTCGAAGCGTTCGAGCCCGTCAAGGGGCGCTTGCAGGTCAAGCGCGCGGCGCTCGGTTCGCTCGCGGGCGCGCTGCTGATCGACGATACGTACAACGCGAATCCCGATTCGATGCGCGCCGCGATCGACGTGCTGGCCGCGCAGGCGAGCCCGCGCGTGCTCGTGATCGGCGAGATGGGCGAGGTCGGCGACCACGGCCCCGAGTTTCACCGCGAGATCGGCGCGTATGCGCGCGAGGCGGGCATCGACGCGCTTTATGCGTTCGGCGCCGGCACGCTGCCCGCGTGCGAAGCCTATGGCGCGCATGCACGGCACTTCGACACGATCCCGGCGCTCGTCGACGCGCTGTTGGCGGCCGAGTACGGCGCGGGCGCGAGCGTGCTCGCCAAGGGATCGCGTTTTACCCGCATGGAGCGCGTGGTCGACGCGCTGCTCGGACAACCGGCGGCGGACCCTGCGTCCGCCGCGCATTGAAGAGAAGAGGAACAAAGCATGCTGCTGGCCCTAGCGCAATGGCTCCAAAACGATGCGAGCTTTCTGCGCTTGTTTACGTACCTGACGTTCCGCGCGGTGGGGGCGACCATCACCGCGTTGCTGATAGGTCTCGTCTGCGGTCCGTGGGTGATCCGCAAGCTGGCCGAGATGAAGGTCGGCCAGGCGGTGCGCAAGGACGGTCCGCAAACGCACCTGGTCAAATCGGGTACGCCGACCATGGGCGGTGTGCTGATCTTGATCGGGATCGCCGTCTCGACGCTGCTGTGGTGCGATCTGACGAACCGCTTCATCTGGATCGTGATGCTCGTCACGTTCGGTTATGGCGTGATCGGCTGGGTCGACGATTACCGCAAGGTCGTCTATAAGGATCCGCGCGGGATGTCGTCGCGCGAGAAGTATTTCTGGCAATCGGTGATCGGCCTGTTCGCGGCCGTGTATCTCGCGTTCAGCGTGTCGGAAGCCGACAACGTGCGCGTGCTCGATCTGTTCATGGCGTGGGTGCATAGCGGCTTGTCGCTGAAGCTGCCCGCGCAGGCCGGGCTGCTCGTGCCGTTCTTCAAGTCGATCAGCTATCCGCTCGGCGTGTGGGGCTTCATCGCGCTGACCTATTTCGTGATCGTCGGGTCGAGCAACGCCGTCAACCTGACCGACGGTCTCGACGGGCTCGTGATCATGCCGGTGGTACTCGTCGGCGCGTCGCTCGGCGTGTTCGCGTACGTGATGGGCAGCGCCGTGTTTTCGAAGTACCTGTTGTTCCCGCATATCGCGGGCGCGGGCGAGTTGCTGATTTTCTGCTCGGCGATGAGCGGCGCCGGTCTCGCGTTCCTATGGTTCAACACGCATCCGGCCCAGGTGTTCATGGGCGACGTCGGCGCGCTCGCGCTCGGCGGCGCGCTCGGCACGGTGGCCGTGATCGTGCGGCAGGAAATCGTGCTGTTCGTGATGGGCGGCATCTTCGTGGCGGAGACGTTCTCGGTGATGCTGCAGGTCGCGTGGTTCAAGTACACGAAGCGCCGTTTCGGCGTGGGGCGCCGCATCTTCAAGATGGCGCCGCTGCATCACCATTTCGAGTTGTCGGGCTGGAAGGAGACGCAGGTGGTCGTGCGTTTCTGGATCATCACGTTGATGTTGTGCCTGTTCGGTTTGTCCACCCTCAAGTTGCGGTAAAAGGAAGTCGGGATGTCAGGCGAGATGTTCGGAGATCGGCTGCGGCCGACGGTGCTGGTGCTGGGGCTCGGTGAGTCGGGCCTCGCGATCGCGCGGTGGTGCGCGAGGCACGGCTGCCGCCTGCGCATCGCCGATACGCGCGAGGCGCCGGCCAATCTCGACGCGTTGCGCGCGGCCGGCATCGATGCGGAGTTCGTCGGCTGGCCGTTCTCGCCCGCACTGCTGGACGGCGGCATCGAAGTGGTTGCGCTGAGCCCGGGACTGTCGCCGCTCGAACCGGAATTGGCCGCGCTGCTGGACGCCGCGCGCGAGCGCGGACTCGCGGTGTGGGGCGAGCTCGAATTCTTCGCGCGCGCGCTGCGCGCGCTCGGCGAGCACGGCTACGCACCCAAGGTGCTCGCGGTCACGGGCACCAACGGCAAGACCACGACGACGCGCATGACGGGGCTGCTCTGCGAACGCGCGGGTATGCGCGTGGCGGTGGCCGGCAACATCAGCCCGTCGCTGCTCGACCGGCTCGCCGAGGCGATCGATTCGAACACGCTGCCCGACGTCTGGGTGCTCGAGTTGTCGAGCTTCCAGCTCGAGGGCGCGCAGAGCTTTGCGCCCGACGCCGCGACGATCCTGAATCTGAGCCAGGACCATCTCGACTGGCACGGCAGCTTCGAAGCCTACGCGGCCGCGAAGGGCAAGGTTTTCGGCGCGGACACGGTGCGCGTCCTGAACCGCGACGACGCGCAGGTCATGCAGTTCGCAGCCGTCGCGGGCAGCGCGGCGCCGCGCGTGATCACGTTCGGCTTGGAGGCGCCCGTCAAGCCGGGCGACTACGGTCTGCTGCGCGACAAGGGCATGAACTGGCTCGTGCTCGGCTACGACCGCGACGCCGCCGACGAAGGCGCGCCGGTTTCGACGCGCCGTCGGAAACAGGCTGCGGCGGAACCTGTCGATTTCGCGCTCAAGCATCTGATGCCGGCCGACGCGCTGCGCGTGCGCGGTCTGCACAACGCGGCAAACGCACTCGCCGCGTTCGCGCTGGCGCGCGCGGCCGGGTTACCGGCCGCACCGCTGCTGCACGCGCTGCGCGAATACCGCGGCGAGCCGCATCGCGTGGAATTGATCGCGTCGTTCGACGGTGTCGATTACGTCGACGACAGCAAGGGCACCAACGTTGGTGCGACGGTCGCCGCGCTCGACGGCCTCGCGCAGCATTGCGTGCTGATCGCGGGGGGCGACGGCAAGGGCCAGGATTTCGCGCCGCTCGCCGCACCCGTGACGCGCTGGTGCCGCGCCGTGGCGCTGATCGGCCGCGATACGCCGGCGCTGCAGGAAGCGCTCGCACAGACGGGCGTGCCGCTGCATGCGTATGCATCGCTCGAAGCGGCCGTGCGCGCGGCGAGCGAACTCGCCGCGCCGGGCGACGCGGTGCTGCTGTCGCCGGCATGCGCGAGCCTCGACATGTTCACGAATTACGCCCACCGCGCGCAAGTCTTCACGCAAGCGGTGCATGAAATCGCTCTCGATAAAGGAACGACGCTATGAGCTGGACTGACCGCTTCGTTTCCCGTTTTATCGGCCGCGGCGAAACCGGCGGAGGCGGCGGCTTGGCCGCGGCCGGCGCACGGACTTCGCGCACGCGCGGCGCGGCTGCCGCTGCAGGTCATGCCGCTACCGGCCGCGCCGGGGGTCCCGGCGGCCTCGAAAGCATGGTCAACGGCGCGCGCCCGACGCGCTCGCGCATGCTCGATTTCGACTACACGCTGTTGTGGGTCGTCATCGCGCTGCTCGGGCTCGGCCTGGTCATCATGGTGGCGCTGCAGACCTGGTACGGGCT
>CAUPOD010000098.1:0-7853 GCA_963512745.1 uncultured Burkholderia sp.
GCGTGGGATCGAGCATCAGGGCGTCGGCGGCCGGCTGCTCGCTGCGGCGCGTGCGCCGCTGGCCCCGCTCGCCGCCGTAGCCGCGCTCGCCCCGTGGGTTGGTACGCGCGCCGCGCGTGGGGCGCGCGTCGTCGTCTTGATTGCGGAACGAGAAAATACCCATGAATGGCTGAGCCCGAGGCACCCGTCAGTCAGTCAGTGTTGCTGCGATTTGCGGAAGGCCATGACCCCCGCCACAGTGAGGAAACTACCGAAAACCACGATTCTATCATTTTCGGTGGCCCGGCTTAGCGCATAACGGTACGCGTCGGCCGGCGTTTCGAAGCGGCTGATGCTCGACTCGGGGCTTTCCGCCACGCCGTTCTCGCGCAGCACGGTTTCGAGCTGCGCGGCGCCCGCGCCGCGCGGGCCGGGCAGATCGGTCACGCACCAATGATCGATTTCGGGCCGCAGATGGCGCACCACGCCGGCCAGATCCTTGTCGTGCATCGCGCCGAACACCGCGTACGTGTACGGGAAATAGCCCATGCTGCCGAGATTCTGCGCGAGCACGGCCGCCGCATGCGGGTTGTGCGCGACGTCGAGCACGATCGCGGGCTTGCCCGGCAGCACCTGGAAGCGGCCCGGCAGCTCGACGTTGGCGAGCCCGAGGCGGATATCCTGCGCCGACACGGGCAGGCGCTCGCGCAGCGATTCGAGCGCGGCCAGCGCGCCCGACGCGTTCAACAGCTGGTTCGCGCCGCGCAGCGCCGGATAGGCGAGCCCGTGGTAGTGCTTGTCGCGGCCGAGGTAGCTCCACTGGCGGCGTTCGCTGCCCGGCTGGACCTCGTAGCGGAAATCGCGGCCCGCGAGCCACAGATCCGCGCCGATCGCCGCAGCATGCGCGACGAGCGTCTCGGGCGCGGCCGGATCGCTGCAGATCGCGGGCTTGCCCGGGCGGAAGATGCCGGCCTTCTCGAACGCGATCTTCTCGCGCGTGTCGCCGAGATATTCGGTGTGGTCGAGATCGATGCTCGTGACGATCGCGCAGTCGGTATCGACGATGTTGGCCGCGTCGAGGCGCCCGCCCATGCCCACTTCGACGATCACGGCGTCGAGCCCACGCGCCGCGAAGCAACGCAGGATCGCGAGCAGCGTGAATTCGAAGTACGTGAGCGTGACGGGTTCGGCGAGGCTCAGGCGCGCCTGCTCCACCGCCTCGAAATGCGGCAGCAGTTCGGCGTCGGTGGCGTTGACGCCGTTGATGCGCGCGCGTTCGTTGAAGTCGAGCAGGTGCGGCGACGTATGGCAGCCGACCTTGTAGCCCGCGCGCAGCAGGATGGTTTCCAGATAGGCGCAGGTGGAGCCCTTGCCGTTCGTGCCGCCGACGGTGATCACGGGGCACTCGAACGCGAGTCCGAGCGCTTCCTTGACCTTACCGATACGCGTCAAACCCATGTCGATGCCGACCGGGTGCGCGCTGTTCAGATGTTCGAGCCAGGCGTCCAGCGTGGAAAACGCGCTCATTACGCCAGCGCATCGGCCGGCTGGCGCTGCAGCAGCGCGATCAGCTGGGCGATTTCCTCGCGCATCTTGCGGCGGTCCACGATCATGTCGATCGCGCCTGTCTTGATCAGGAATTCGGCGCGCTGGAAGCCTTCCGGCAGTTTCTCGCGCACGGTCTGCTCGATCACGCGCGGGCCCGCGAAGCCGATCAGCGCCTTCGGTTCCGCGATCACGACGTCGCCGAGGAACGCGAACGAGGCCGACACGCCGCCCATGGTCGGATCGGTCAGCACCGAGATGAACGGCAGCTTGGCTTCGGACAGCTTGGTCAGCATCGCCGTGGTCTTGGCCATCTGCATCAGCGACAGCAGGCTTTCCTGCATGCGCGCGCCGCCCGAGGCGCAGAAGCAGATGAACGGCACGTGCTGTTCGAGCGCGCTCTGCGCGCCGCGCACGAAGCGCTCGCCGACCACGGAACCCATCGAGCCGCCCATGAACGCGAACTCGAACGCGGCCACCACGACGGGCAGCGTGTGGATCGCGCCGCCCATCACGACCATCGCATCGGTCTCGCCGGTCTCGTCCATCGCTTCCTTGATCCGCTCCGTGTACTTGCGGCTGTCCTTGAACTTCAGCGAATCGACGGGCACGATTTCCTGGCCGATTTCATAGCGGCCTTCCGGATCGAGCAGCGCGTCGAGGCGCTCGCGCGCGCCGATGCGCATATGGTGATCGCACTTCGGGCAGACGTGCTGGTTCGCTTCGAGATCGTTGCGGTACAGCACGGCCTCGCAAGACGGGCACTTGACCCACAGCCCTTCCGGAATGCCCTTGCGGCTCTTCGGGTCGGTCTGTTTGATCTTGGGCGGCAGCAGTTTGTCGAGCCAACTCATCGTATCGTTCCTTATCTTTTAAGCGTCGCTGTCGAGCGCGGCGCGCACTTCGGCGATGAACGCCTGCAGTTCCGCGGCGGCGACGTCGGGCGCGGCGGTTTCGAGCAGCTGCACGAGGCGGCTGCCGATCACCACGGCATCGGCATGGCGGGCCACGGCGCGCGCCGCGGCAGCGTCGCGAATGCCGAAGCCGACGCCTACCGGAACCGGCACATGCGACTTGATTGCCGGGATTTTACCCGCAATATCGGCGACATCCAGATTTCCGGCGCCGGTCACGCCCTTGAGCGACACGTAATAGACGTAGCCGCTCGCCACGCGCGCGAGCGCCTCGATGCGCTCCGGCGTGGAGGTGGGCGCGAGCAGGAAGATCGGATCGATCTCCACGGCGCGCATCGCGGCCGAGAATTCGTGCGCTTCCTCGGGCGGGTAATCGACCACGAGCACGCCGTCCACGCCGGCCGCCTTGGCGGCTTCGGCAAACGCCGCGACGCCCATGCGCTCGATCGGGTTCGCATAGCCCATGAGCACGACGGGCGTGGTCCGGTCGCGCTCGCGGAAGCGCTTCACGTCGGCCAGCACGCTGCGCAGCGTCACGCCGCGCGCGAGCGCGCGCTCCGACGAGCGCTGGATCACGGGGCCGTCGGCCATCGGGTCCGAGAACGGCACGCCGAGCTCGATCACGTCGGCGCCGCCCGCGGCCAGCGCGTGCATGAATTCGACGGTCTTGGCCGGATCCGGGTCGCCCGCGGTGATGAACGGAATCAGCCCTTTCCTGCCGTTGGCCGCGAGCGCGGCGAAGGTGCTTTGAATACGGGACATGGTGAGTTTCCTGGAAACGTGACGCCGCGCGTCAGGCCGCCGCCGTCATGGCGGCGACGCGTTCGAGCGCGAGTTCGCAATAATCGGGATTGATTTCATAGCCGACGAACGCGCGGCCGTGACGCGCGCAGGCCACCGCCGTGGTGCCGCTGCCCATGAACGGGTCGAGCACGCGGCCGCCCGGCGGGCAGCTGGCCAGCACCATGCGTTCGACGATCTCGAGCGGCTTCTGGGTCGGATGATCGACGCGCTCGGCGTGCTGCCGGTGCAGGCGCGAGATCGACCAGACGTCCTTCGGGTTGTAGCCCATTTCGAGCCACTTGCTGCCCTCGAAGATCTTGCGCGAGCGCGCCTTCTTGGTTTCGGCGTCGTACGGGATGCGCACCGGATCGAGATCGAAGTAGTAGCCCTTCGATACCGCGAACAGGCCGATGTTGTCGTGTACCGACGTGAAGCGCCGCGTGGTGCCGCCCATGCTCGGCACGCGCCGGTCCCAGATGATCTCGTTGATCATGGTCAGGCGCGTCTTCAGGAAGCTGAAGATCTCGGGCGCGTACTGCCACGTGCAGAACACGTACAGCGAGCCGCTCGGCTTGAGCTTCGGAATCGCGAGGCCGAACCACGCGCGCGTCCAGGCGAGATAGTCGTCGCCGACCAGCATGTCGGAATCGTTGCCGTAGTCCTTGCCGAGCCCGTACGGCGGATCGGCCACGATCAAGTCGATCGAGCCGTCCGGCACATGGTTCGCGGCGGTCATGAAGTCGCGGTTCAGCAATTCGATGCCGGGCGGCGGCACGAGCAGCGGATGCGTCTCGGGCGCGCGTGCGCCGCCGCCCGAGTTCGGTGTATCGATCAGGTCGCGCACGGTGCTTACAGCTCGATGCCGCCGCGTTCGGCGACGGTGTGCATGTCCTTGTCGCCGCGGCCCGACAGGTTCACGAGCAGGACCTTGTCGCGCGGCAGCGTGGCCGCGAGCTTGGCACCGTAGGCCAGCGCATGGCTCGATTCGAGCGCCGGGATGATGCCTTCGATACGGCAGCAGTCGTGGAACGCCTGCAGGGCTTCATCGTCGGTGATCGTCACGTACTGCGCGCGGCCGATGTCCTTGAGCCATGCGTGCTCGGGGCCGACGCCCGGATAGTCGAGACCCGCCGAAACCGAATGGGTTTCGATGATCTGGCCGTCCGCGTCCTGCAGCAGATAGGTGCGGTTGCCGTGCAGCACGCCCGGCGAGCCGGCCGTCAGCGAGGCCGCGTGGCGCCCCGTTTCGAGGCCGTCGCCGGCCGCTTCGACGCCGATCAGCTGCACGTCCTTATCGTCGATGTACGGATAGAAGATCCCCATCGCGTTCGAGCCGCCGCCGATGCACGCGATCACGGCGTCGGGCTGGCGCCCCGTCAGTTCGGGCATCTGCACCTTGCATTCGTCGCCGATCACGCGCTGGAAGTCGCGCACCATCATCGGGTACGGGTGCGGGCCCGCAACCGTACCGATGATGTAGAACGTGTCCTCGACGTTCGTGACCCAGTCGCGCATCGCTTCGTTGAGCGCGTCCTTGAGCGTGCGCGAGCCCGATTCGACGGGCACCACGGTCGCGCCGAGCAGCTTCATGCGGTACACGTTGGCGGCCTGGCGCTTGACGTCCTCGGAACCCATGTAGACCACGCATTCGAGGCCGAAGCGCGCGGCGATGGTGGCCGTGGCGACGCCGTGCTGGCCCGCGCCGGTCTCGGCGATCACGCGCGGCTTGCCCATGCGCTTGGCGAGCAGCGCCTGGCCGATCACGTTGTTGATCTTGTGCGCGCCCGTGTGGTTCAGGTCTTCGCGCTTGAAGTACAGCTGCGCGCCGCCGAGCATCTCGCTCCAGCGTTTCGCGTGATAGACGGGCGACGGACGGCCGACGAAATGCTTGAGTTCGCGCTCGTATTCGGCGCGGAACTCGGGGTCGACGCTGTATTTGGCGTAAGCCTCGCGCAGTTCCTCGATCGCGTGGATCAGCGTTTCGGAGGCGAAGGTGCCGCCGTATGGGCCGAAATGGCCGAGTTGGTTCGGAAGATCGTACATGGTGTCACTCTCGGTTCGCGCTTGGGTAGGCTCGCCGCGTTAGGGGCGCCGCACCGCAAGGCATCGCATCAGGTTTCGGCGTCCGCGGCGCGCACCGCGCGCACGAAGGCCGTCATCCGGGCGTGATCCTTCACGCCCTTCGCGTCCGGCGCTTCGATGCCGCTAGAGACATCGACCGCGAACGGACGCAGCTGGCGAATCGCATCACCGACGTTTTGCGCGTTCAACCCACCACTCAAAACGGCCCGACGCGCGAGTTCTGCAGGAATAAGTGACCAATCGAAGACCTTGCCGCTGCCGCCGTAGTCCGCCACGAGGGTGTCGAACAACAGGCCGCGGGCTGCTGAATAACGATGTGCCGATTCTACCAAATCGGCCGGCGTGGTTTGCGGCCCGACGCGCAGCGCGCGGATCCACGGCAGCCCGGCCGCCGCGGCGAGCGCCGCGCACTGCTTGGGCGTTTCGTCGCCGTGGAACTGCAGCAGCGTGAGCGGCACCGCGCGCGCAGCCTGCACGACCTCGGCCTCGCCCGCGTTGACGAACAGGCCCGTGACCGTCACGAACGGCGGCACGCGGCGCGCGAGTTCGGCGGCTTGCGTATGGGTCACGAAGCGCGGGCTTTTCAGGTAGAACACGAAGCCGATCGCGTCCGCGCCGAGCGCGACGGCGTGGTCGACGTGCTCCGGGCGCGACAGGCCGCACAGTTTGATGCGCGTGCGGCGGGGCACGGCGGCCGGCGCCGCCGGTTCGGGAGCGGTGGGTGAGTGCTGGTCGGTCATGAGCGAACGGGTCCGTCGAGATCGGCCCAGACCTCGCTCCACGGCACGCTGCCGAGCTGCGCGGGCGGGACCGCGAATTCCTCGGGGTAAGCGACCTGGGCGAGATAGAGGCCGTCGGGCATGAAAGTGGGCGCCGCACAAGTGCGGTCGCGGCTCGCGAGCACGGTCGACATCCACTCGGGCCCGTAGCGGCCGCGGCCGACCGCGATCAGGCAGCCCATCAGGTTGCGCACCATGTGATGCAGGAACGCGTTGGCGCGGAAGCGGAAATGGATGAACGCGCCGTCGCGGCGGATATCGATAGCGTACAGGTGCTTGACCGGCGTTTTCGACTGGCATTCGGACGAACGGAATGCCGAGAAGTCGTGCTCGCCGAGCAGGCGCGCGGCCGCGTCCTGCATCGCTTCGAGATCGAGCGGCGTGTGGACCCAGCCCGCGCGCTGCGCGAGCATCGGCGAACGCACCGGATGCACGTAGAGCGCGTAGTAATAGGTGCGCTCGAACGCCGAGAAGCGCGCGTGGAACGTGTCGGGCATCGGCTTCGCCCATTGCACGGCGACCGTGGACGGCAGGAACGCGTTGGTGCCGCGCACCCACGAGAAATCGGCGCGTTCGAGCTCGGTGTCGAAGTGCACGACCTGGCCGAGGCCGTGCACGCCCGTGTCGGTGCGGCCCGCGACCGTCGTGTGGAGCGGTGTGAGCGCGAAATCGGCGAGCGCGCGTTCGAGCGTGTCCTGCACGGTCTTGCCGTGCGGCTGCGATTGCCAGCCGCAAAACGCGGCGCCGTCGTACTGAATGCCGAGAGCGATGCGCGTCACGATAGTTCGGCGAGTTTCGCGAGCAGCGCGTGCGCGGCTTCGCGCGTATCGGCATAGCCGGCGTCGAGCACTTCCTGCGCGAGCATGCGCGCGCTCGACAAGTCGCCGAGCGCGATGTATTCGTCGGCGAGATCGAGCTTGTTGCGCGCGATCTGCAGCAGCGCTTCGGGCGTCGGCGCGGGCCACGCGGCGCTCGGGGCGGCCGGGTGTTCGAGGTTGAAATCGAGGCGCAGCGGGGCGAATTGGGCACCGCTTAGGGCGGCCGAGGCGCTTGAGGCGTCGTGCGGCGACGGTTCGTGCGACTGTGGCTCCGCGTGCGGCTGCGCGAATGCGTACTCGCTGGTCTGCTCGCCGGCCGGCGCAGACGGCGACAACTCATGCGACGGCTGTTCGTGCGACGGCTGCTCATGCGACGGCGCGGCGGGGGCGATGCCGGTTTCCGGCGGCGATTCCGGCTGCGGCGCCGTGTGCGGCTGCGGTTCCGAGCGCTGCGCGAATGCGTGCGTGTTGCCTTGCTCGCCCGTCGGCGCATGCGGCGTCAGCGGGCCGGGGACGCGCGGCGGCAGCGACATGTCGAGGCTGTCGAGCGCAGCGATCGCATCCTGCGGAATCGTGCGCGCGGGCAGCCCGGCCGGCGGCGTGCCGAGCGGCTCGTCGTCGTCGAATTCGGCCGCGTACGGCGACGGTTCCGGCGCTTGCTGCGCGGCTGTCGGAGCGCTCGCGAAAGTAGATGCGGATTCGATCCCGTCGGCTGCTTCCGGAGCCCCTGCGAAATGCTGCGCGGACGCGGGTTGGTCGGGGTTCGCTTGCGGCGAAACTCGGGCTTCGTGCGTTTCCGCTTCGTTGACCACGGGCGCTGCTGCGCTCGGTTCGGTGTCTGCATGCAACGCGGCCGAAGCGGCCAAGGCAGCCGCGCCGGCGCCCGGCGCACTGCGGAAAGCCGGCTCGCCGTCGGCCGCATCGTGCGGCGCCTGCGTGCCGTCCGCGTGAGC
>CAUPOD010000099.1:0-7826 GCA_963512745.1 uncultured Burkholderia sp.
GGAGCGGGCGGTGCCGTTCGATGTAGTGGATCTATTTCGTTGCCTTAAACTTAGGAAAAAGTCATGGCTCACTCTCTCCACAAAACGCTCAAGGACTTCGACACCGGGTTCGGCAAGGGCAAGTTCTACTCGCTGCCGAAGCTCGGTAAAGAACTCAAGACGAAGATCGAACGCTTGCCCGTGTCGATCCGCATCGTGCTCGAATCGGTGCTGCGCAACTACGACGGCAAGAAGATCACCGAAGAACACATCGAACAACTGGCGAACTGGCAGCCGTCCGCGAAGCGCGTCGACGAAATCCCGTTCGTGGTCTCGCGCGTCGTGCTGCAGGACTTCACGGGCGTGCCGCTGCTGGCCGATATCGCCGCGATGCGCGGCGTGGCCAAGGCCCTCGGCCAAAATCCGATGAAGATCGAGCCGCTCGTGCCCGTCGATCTCGTCGTGGACCACTCGGTCCAGATCGACTACTTCCGCCAGAAGGACGCGCTCGACCTCAACATGAAACTGGAATTCCAGCGCAACAACGAGCGCTACCAGTTCATGAAGTGGGGCATGCAGGCGTTCGACACGTTCAAGGTCGTGCCGCCCGGCATCGGCATCGTGCACCAGGTCAACCTCGAGTACCTCGCGCGCGGCGTGCACAAGAAGACCGAAGGCAAGGACACCATCTACTACCCCGATTCGCTGGTCGGCACCGACAGCCACACCACGATGATCAACGGCATCGGCGTGGTCGGCTGGGGCGTGGGCGGCATCGAGGCCGAAGCCGGCATGCTCGGCCAGCCCGTGTACTTCCTGACCCCGGACGTGGTCGGCGTGGAACTCAAGGGCAAGCTGCGCGAAGGCGTGACGGCCACCGACCTCGTGCTGACCATCACCGAAATGCTGCGCAAGGAGAAGGTGGTCGGCAAGTTCGTCGAGTTCTTCGGCACGGGCACGACCACGCTCGCGCTGCCGGATCGCGCGACGATCGCCAACATGGCCCCCGAGTACGGCGCCACGATGGGCTTCTTCCCGGTCGACGAAAAGACCATCGAATACTTCAAGGGCACGGGCCGCACCGCCGAGGAAATCGCCGCGTTCGAGAACTACTTCAAGGCGCAGGGCCTGTTCGGCATTCCCCAGGCCGGCGATATCGACTACTCGAAGACGGTCACGCTCGACCTCGCAACGGTCGCGCCGTCGCTGGCGGGTCCGAAGCGCCCGCAGGACCGCATCGAGATCGGCAACGTCAAGGAAACCTTCACGGAACTGTTCTCGAAGCCCGTCGCCGACAACGGTTTCGCCAAGAAGTCCGCGGATCTCGACGCGCAGTACGAAACCAGCAACGGCGTGCCGATCAAGAACGGCGACATCCTGATCGCCGCGATCACGTCGTGCACGAACACGTCGAACCCGAGCGTGCTGCTCGCGGCCGGCCTGCTCGCGAAGAAGGCCGTCGAAGCGGGCCTCACGGTCGCGCCGAAAATCAAGACCTCGCTCGCGCCGGGTTCGCGCATCGTCACCGAATACCTGACCAAGACGGGCCTGCTGCCGTACCTGTCGAAGCTCGGCTTCGAAGTGGCCGCGTACGGCTGCACGACCTGTATCGGCAACGCGGGCGACCTGACGCCGGAACTCAACGAAGCGATCGTCAAGAACGACATCGTCGCGTCCGCCGTGCTGTCGGGCAACCGCAACTTCGAAGCGCGCATCCATCCGAACATCCGCGCCAACTTCCTGGCCTCGCCGCCGCTCGTCGTGGCCTATGCGATCGCGGGCAACATCACGCGCGATCTCATGACCGAGCCGGTCGGCCAGGGCACGGGCGGCAAGGACATCTACCTCGGCGACATCTGGCCGTCGAGCGAGGAAATCCAGGCGCTGCTGAAGTTCGCGCTCGACCCGAAGAAGTTCGAAGAGAACTACGCGCACCTGACCAAGAAGGGCGACCTCTGGAGCAAGATCGAAGGCGAGACCGGCGAAGTCTACGACTGGCCGAAATCGACCTACATCGCCGAGCCGCCGTTCTTCGGCAAGCACTTCTCGATGGAAGCCGAGGAATCGATCCCGACCGTCAAGGGCGCGCGCGCGCTGGGTATCTTCGGCGACTCCGTGACGACCGACCACATCAGCCCGGCGGGCTCGATCAAGGCCGATTCGCCCGCGGGCAAGTGGCTGCAGGAAAACGGCGTGCACAAGGCCGATTTCAACAGCTACGGCTCGCGCCGCGGCAACCATGACGTGATGGTGCGCGGCACGTTCGCGAACGTGCGCATCAAGAACCTGATGATCCCGCCGAAGGCCGACGGCACGCGCGTCGAAGGCGGCCTGACGATCCACCAGCCGAGCGGCGAACAGCTGCCGATCTACGACGCCGCGATGGAATACATCAAGGCCGGCACGCCGACCGTCGTGTTCGCGGGCGAGGAGTACGGCACGGGCTCGTCGCGCGACTGGGCCGCCAAGGGCACCCAGCTGCTCGGCGTGAAGGCCGTGATCGCGCGCAGCTTCGAGCGCATCCACCGCTCGAACCTGGTCGGCATGGGCGTGCTGCCGCTGCAGTTCAAGGGCAGCGACAGCGTGCAGACGCTCGGCCTGACCGGCGAAGAGACGTTCGACATCGAGGGCCTCACGGAAGACTTCAAGCCGCAGCAAGACGTCACGCTCGTGATCCATCGCAAGAACGGCGACACCGAGCGCGTCAACGTGCTGCTGCGCATCGATACGCCGATCGAAGTCGACTACTACAAGCACGGCGGGATTCTGCCGTTCGTGCTGCGCTCGCTGCTCGCGGCGTAAGCGTTGGTCAGGATTGCCCCGGCCGCCGCGTGGTGGCCGGTGGCCGGCCGCAGTCCCGCAAATGCAAGAAAGCCCCGCTCGCGGGGCTTTTCTCATGGTGCGCCGGAAACTGAGAGACGTCGTTCGACGTCTTTCGCGCGCGTCAGCTCACCGCCCGCTTCGCACTGCGTCCGCGCAGCCATTCGAGCACGAGCAGCAGGCTCGTCGAGAAGATGATCAGGATCGTCGCGAGCGCGGCGATGGTCGGGCTGATGTTCTCGCGGATGCCCGTGAACATCTGGCGCGGCAGCGTCGTCTGATCGGCGCCCGCGAGGAACAGCGTGACCACGACCTCGTCGAACGACGTCGCGAACGCGAACAGCGCGCCCGACATCACGCCCGGCGCGATGACCGGGAGCGTGATGCGGAAGAACGTCGTGACCGGATTCGCACCGAGCGACAGGCTCGCGCGCACGAGGTTCTGATTGAAGCCCTGCAGCGTCGCCATCACCGTCGTCACGACGAACGGCACGCCGAGCGCCGCGTGCGCGCAGATCAGCCCCGTATAGGTGTTCGCGAGCCCGAGCGGCGCGAAGAACAGGTACATGCCGACGCCGACCACCACCACCGGCACGATCATCGGCGACATCAGCACGGCCATCAACAGGCCCTTGCCGCGGAACGAGGTCTTCGTCAGGCCGATCGCGGCGAGCGTGCCGAGCACGGTCGCGAGCACGGTGGCGGACGGCGCGACGATGAAGCTGTTCTTCGCGGCCATGCGCCATTCGTCGGACGCGAGCAGGTTCGCGTACCAGCGCATCGACAGCCCCGGAATCGGATACACGAGGAACGTGCTCGACGAGAACGACAGCGGCACGATCGCGAGCACGGGCAAGACCAGGTATAGCAGCGTGAGCACGACCAGCACGCGCAGCGCGACGTACCACGCGCGCTCGGCGAACGACATGTGCGGCGCAAAAAATGGCTTGGCGAGCAGTTTCATATGGATTCGGATTCCGTTCGATTCAGCCGAGGCCGATCTGCGAGCGCGTGAAGCGCCCATAAACCGCGTACAGCACCAGCGTCGCCGCGAGCAGCAGGCCGCCGAGCGCGCACGCCATGCCCCAGTTGATCGTCACGTTCGTGAAGTACGCGACGTAGTAGCTGACCATCTGGTCGTTCGGGCCGCCGAGCAGCGCGGGCGTGATGTAGTAGCCGATCGCGAGGATGAACACCAGCAGGCAGCCGGCGCCGATACCCGGATACGTCTGCGGCACGTACACGCGCCAGAACGCCGCGAACGGATGGCTGCCGAGCGAGATGGCCGCGCGCTGATAGGTCGGCGGCACCGACTTCATCACGCTGTAGAGCGGCAGGATCATGAACGGCAGCAGAATGTGCGTCATCGAAATGTACACGCCGACGCGGTTGAACAGCAGCGCGAGCGGCTGCTCGATCAGCCCGCTGCCGATCAGCGCCTTGTTCACGAGCCCTTCGCTCTGCAGCAGCACGATCCACGCGGCGACGCGCACGAGGATCGAGGTCCAGAACGGAATCAGCACGAGGATCATCACGAGGTTCGCGCGGCGCTCGGGCAGCGTCGAGATCCAGTATGCGAGCGGATAGCCGAGCAGCAGCGCGAACAGCGTGACCATCGCGCCGATCAGCAGCGTGCGGCCGAACACGGCCAGATAGATCGCCTGATCCGGATCGGTCGGCACGACGTGGCCGAACGCATCCTGTTTGTGATCGACCGACGCGAGCAGATAGAACGGCGAATAGCGGCTGCCGTTCTTCGCGATGGCCTGCCAGTACGCGACGTCGCCCCAGCGGTCGTCGAGCTCGATGAACTTGGCATGGACCTGCGCGGGCGTGAGCGCCTGGCCGTTGTCGCCGGTCAGCGGCATCGCGCGCGCGGTCTTCGCGACCAGCGAGCGATAGCCGGGAATTTCGGTGTTCAGGCGCCGCGCGAGCGCGCCCATCGATTCGCTGTCGGCGAGCGGCGTCATGTCGGCCGCGAGCGCGACGTACGCGGCATCGGCGGGCACCGCCTTGCGGTCCCAGTCCGACAGCGCGGCGACGGTTTTCGGGAGCGCGGTCGCGATCTCCGGGTTCTGCACGGCGCGCGTGAGCAGCGTGCCGATCGGCACGACGAAGATCAGCAGCAGAAAAATCGCGAGCGGCGCGACGAGCAGCAGCGCCATCGCGCGCTTCTTCGCCTCGGCCGTCTTCAACTCGCGCTTGAGCGCGGCTACCGACGCGGCGGAATCGATCGACATCGTATTCAACGGAACTCTCCAGCGGAAACCGGTAAGGCTTCCAGCCGCGCGATGCGCGTACGCACCGCGCGGCAATGGTTACATCGGCTTAGAACGACGCAGCGCTTACTTCGCTGCCCACGCGGCGAAACGCTGCTCGAGCTCGTCCGAGTGATCGGTCCAGAACGTGATGTTCTCGAGGATCGCGGTCTTGCCGTTGGCCGGCGAGTTCGGCAGGTTCGCGAGCGTCTTCGCGTCGAGCGTCTTGATCGCCTGCACGTTCACCGGGCCGTACGCGATGTGATGCGCATAGTCCTGCTGCGGCTTCGGCGTCAGCGTGTACGCGATGTACTGCTCGGCGAGCGCCTTGTTCGGCGTGCCCTTCGGAATCGCCCAGTAGTCGAGGTCGTAGATGCTGCCGTTCCAGACCACCTTCAGGTTCTTGCCTTCCTTCTGTGCGGCGTCGATGCGGCCGTTGTAGGCCGTCGACATCACGACGTCGCCGGCGACGAGGAACTGCGGCGGCTGCGCGCCCGCTTCCCACCACTGGATGCTCGGCTTCAACTCGTCGAGCTTCTTGAACGCGCGGTCCTGGCCTTCCTTCGTCGCCAGCACCTTGTACACGTCCTTCGGCGCGACGCCGTCGGCCATCAGCGCGAATTCGAGGTTATAGCGCGCGCCCTTGCGCATGCCGCGCTTGCCCGGGAATTTCTTCGTGTCCCAGAAGTCCGCCCAGCTCGCCGGCGCGGTCTTGAGCTTGTCCGCGTTGTACGCGAGCGCCGTCGACCATACGAAGAAGCCCACGCCGCACGTCTGCGGCGCTTCGGGAATCAGGTCCGATTTCTTCGCGATCTTGGCCCAGTCGAGCTTCTCGTACAGACCCTCGTCGCAGCCGCGGTTCAGATCGCCCGACTCGACTTCGACGACGTCCCAGTTCACGTGCTTGGCCTCGACCATTGCCTTGACCTTGGCTTGCTCGCCGTTGTACTCGACCGCGGTGACTTGGTTGCCGGTCGCGGCAGCGAACGGCTGGTTGAACGCGACCTTCTGCGCGTCGCCGTTGGCGCCGCCGAAGTTGACGACGGTCAGCTCCGCGGCCGACGCCGATGCTGCGCCGAATGCTGCGGCCAGTGCGACAGCGAGCGCCGCGCGGCGCGGCGTGATGAATGCTTGGTTCATGAAGGCTCCTCAGGACGTGGAAAAACAGCGGTTGTTATCGTGGAACTTATTGCTCGGACCAGCGGCGCGCGGGCTTACGCGAACACGCGCAAGTGTTCGGCCGAGAACGCGAGGGCGACCGGCGCGCCGGGCGCGAACGATTCGAGCGCGGGCGTGCCGAGCGGCACCTTGACGAAGCACTCGTCCTGGCCCGGCACCGCACAGCGCATGCGTACGTGATCGCCGAAATAAATGAGACTGCGCGCTTCGCCGGCCAGCTGATTGGGTACGGCGCCGTCGACGTGGCCCGGCGTCACGCTCATGCGCTCCGGGCGGATGCACGCGATCGCGCTCGCCCCTTCGGCCGCGTTGCCGACGTTGCGGCCGACCACGCGCGAACCGTCGTCGAGGCGCAGCTCGCAGAACTCGCCGTCGACGCGCGCGACCGTGCCGCGCAAGCGGTTGCTGTCGCCGATGAAGTTCGCGACGAACTCGTTGCCCGGCGATTCGTACAGGCGGTCGACGGTATCGAGCTGCTGCACGATGCCCTTGTCGAACACCGCGACGCGGTCGGACATCGTCAGCGCCTCGCCCTGGTCGTGCGTCACGTACACGAAGGTCAGGCCGAGATTCTCGTGCAGCGCCTTGAGCTCGTACTGCATGTGCTCGCGCAGCTGCTTGTCGAGCGCGCCGAGCGGCTCGTCCATGAGCACGAGCTTCGGCTCGAACACGAGCGCGCGCGCAAGCGCGATGCGCTGCTGCTGGCCGCCCGACAGCTGCGCCGGATAGCGTTTCGCGAAGCGTTCCATCTGCACCATCTTCAGCGCGTTCGCGACGCGCTCCGCGCGCTCGGCGGCCGGCACCCGGCGCACCGTGAGCGGATAGCCGACGTTCTGTTCGACGGTCATGTGCGGAAACAGCGCGTAGTTCTGGAACACCATGCCGATGTTGCGCTTATGCGGCGGCACGTTGTTCAGCAGTTCGCCTTCGAGGCGAATTTCGCCGCCCGTCGGAAACTCGAAGCCCGCGAGCATCATCAGACAAGTGGTCTTGCCCGAGCCGGACGGCCCGAGCAGCGTCAGGAACTCTCCCCGGCGGATGTCCAGATCGAGCGACCTGACGACGAGCGTCTCGCCGTCGTAAGTCTTTCGCACCCCGCGAAAGCTGACGATCACTTCATCGGTCTTCATCTGACTTATCCCCTTCCCGCCGCACGGCTTTAGATGACACGCACTATACGGCGAGACGGTCCTACAATAGGGAACCATTTCAATAATATCGATGGAACCACTTTGGATACCGTAATCGTCGCCGATTGGCTTGCCGCGCGCATCGACCGCAACTCGCCCGAGCCGATGTACCGCCAGCTCCTGCAGTTGATGCAGCAGGCCGTCCTGAGCTGCGAACTCGGACCCGGCACGAAGCTGCCGAGCTCGCGCACACTCTCCACCGATCTGTCGGTCGCACGCAATACGGTGCTGCACGTATACAACCAGCTCGCGGCCGAAGGCTATGTGCTGACGAGCACCGGCAGCGGCACCTACGTCGCCGACACGCGCCCGGACAAAGTCGCGATCCTCCTGCAGAGCGGCGATGAGCGCATGCCTGGGAGGCGCCCGCCGGCCGCGTCGAAACGCGATGGCGACGGCG
>CAUPOD010000100.1:0-7750 GCA_963512745.1 uncultured Burkholderia sp.
GGGCCGCCCGGGTGCACAATGCCGAAGCGGAACGCGCAGGCCTCGATGCGCAGCGCGCCTGCGAACGGCGGCAGCGCGAAATTCGGATGCAGGCCGAGCGGGCGGCGCACGGCGCGGCGCGCATGGATGCGCAGCACGAACTCGAGCGCGGGGCGGTCGGGCACCGCGCGGACGATGCGCTCGAGCCGCGCGATGGGCGAGCCGGCCGGGTAATCGAGCGCGATCTCGACGGCGTCCGCGCGCTGGCGGACCAGCGACCAGGCGGCGGCATTGCCGTAGCCGTGCTGCAGATCGTCGCTCGCGTCGAGCGTGTCGGGGCTGCCGGGCACGCTCGCCACGGCGGCGCGCCATTCGGGCGTCACCGCCTCGGGGCGGTACGGCACGCCGAACGGCACGCACGTGAACTCGTTGCGCATCGCGCCGAGCAGGCCGTCGGGCTGCGGCTCGTCGCGCCCGAGCCACGGCGCCTCGTAGAACGGTTCGAGCGTGCGGCCGCCCGCGAAAAACTCGACGCCGCCGAGCATGCCCGCTTGCGCGTGCACGTCCGCCTTTCCGTATTGCCATTCGAGATGCCAGACTGTATTCATACGAGAGGGCTTTCGGCAATCAATCAATAGGAGTCCGACAAAATTTCCCGGGTCGGCCTAGGCCGATTCGAGCATGGCCGTGACTTCGGCGAACGTTGGCGCATATGCGCCCGCGCGCGACGCCACGATCGAGGCGCACGCGGTCACGAACTCGAGATGGACTGGCGCGGGCGCGTCGGGGCGCAGCAGCAGGCTCGTCATCCAGCTGCCGAGGCATGCGTCGCCGCAGCCGACCGTATCCGCCACGCGCACGGGGAACGCGGCCTGGAACGTGGTTTGGCCGCCTTCGAGCAGCGCCATGCCCGAGGCGCCGCGCGTGACGAGCAGCGCTGCATCGGGCGCCCATGCGCGGATCTGCGCGAGCGCCGCGGCTTCGTCGAGCTCGGGGAACAGGCCCGTCAAGTCCTCGTCCGACACCTTGATGTAGTTCGCGAGGCCGGCCATTTTGCGCAGCGTGTGGCGGTACGCGGGATCGGCCATCGGCGCGCGGAAGTTCGGGTCGAACGAAATGCGCTTGCCGGCCGCGCGCACGGCTTGCGCGGTTTCGAGCAGGCGCGACGCGAGCGGTTCGCGCACGACGCCCAGCGAGCCGAAGTGCACGATCTCGACCGCATCCAGCCAGCCGCCCGGCAGGTTGGCCGGGTCGAACGCCAGATCCGCGCTGTCGTCGCCGATGAAGAAGTATTGCGGCGGCTGCTTCGAGACCACCATCGCGAGAAACGGTGCGCGATCCACTTGCGTCGTGAAGCGCATGTCGAGCCCGGCTTCGGCGCTCTTGCGCATCAGTTCCTGACCGAACACGTCGTTGCTGACCGTGCCGCCGAAGCCGGTCGGCATGCCGAGGCGCGCGCCGACGCGCGCGACGTTCCAGCACGAGCCGCCCGCGATGCTGTGCCACGTGTGTTCGCCGTCGCGGATGAAGTCGGTCAGCGCTTCGCCGAAAATGACCAGTCGTGGAAGATTCATGTCGTGTCCCGCCGCTCAGGGCGCCGCGCGGCGGCGCGCCTTGTAGCGATTGATGAGTTGATTGGTGGAGCTGTCGTGCGCGTGCACGGGGCCCGGTTCGCCGAATTCGCGCTCGATCGCCACCGCGAGTTTCTTGCCGAGTTCGACGCCCCACTGATCGAACGAATTGATGCGCCAGACCACGCCCTGCACGAACACCTTGTGTTCGTAGAGCGCGATCAGCGCGCCGAGCGAGGCCGGAGTCAGCGAGTCGAGGCAGATCGTGTTGGTGGGCCGGTCGCCCTCGAAGTTGCGATGCGGCTCGGTCGTCGAATGCGAGCCGTTCATGAGCGCTTCCGATTGCGCGAAGCAGTTCGCGACGAGGATGTCGTGATGCTCGTCGAGCGCATGGTGCGCGCGCATGCAGACGATGAAGTCGGTCGGCACGATCGCCGTGCCTTGGTGCAGCAACTGGAAGAACGCGTGCTGGCCGTTGGTGCCCGGTTCGCCCCAGATCACCGAGCCCGTCGTGTAATCGACGCGCTCGCCGCCGAGCGTCACGGACTTGCCGTTGCTCTCCATGTCGAGCTGTTGCAGGTAGGCGGGCAGGCGGTGCAGGTAATTGTCGTACGGCGCGATCAACTGGCTCGCCGTGCCGAGGAAGTTCTGATGCCAGATGCCGATCATCGCGAGCAGCACGGGCAGGTTGCGTTCGAGCGGCGCCTCCGCGAAATGGCGGTCCATCGCATGCGCGCCGTCGAGCAGCCGCTCGAAGCCGTCCATGCCGATCTGCAAGGCGATCGGCAGGCCGATCGCGGACCACAGCGAGTAGCGGCCGCCGACCCAGTCCCAGAACTCGAACATGTTCGCGGTATCGATGCCGAACGCGGCCACGGCCTCGGCATTCGTCGACACGGCCACGAAATGCTTGGCGACGACCGTCTCGGGCGCGCCGCTCGCGAGCAGCCACGCGCGCGCGGTGTGCGCATTGGCGAGCGTCTCGCGCGTCGTGAAGGTTTTCGAGGAGACGACGAACAGCGTCGTCTCGGGATCGATGCGCTTCAGCACTTCGGAGATGTCGGCGCCGTCGACGTTCGACACGAAGTGCATCGTCAGCCGTTCGTGCGCGTACGGCTTCAGCGCTTCGCACACCATCTTGGGGCCGAGGTCCGAGCCGCCGATGCCGATGTTGACGACGTCGGCGATCGGCTTGCCCGTGTAGCCGCGCCACGCGCCGTCGCGTACGGCATCGGCGAACGCGCGCATCCTGCCGAGCACCGCGGCCACCTGCGCCGACACGTCGTTCCCATCGACCCAGCGCGGCTTGCCCGAACGGTCGCGCAGCGCGGTGTGCAGCACGGCGCGGTCTTCGGTCGCGTTGATGTGCTCGCCCGCGAACATCGCCGCGCGGCGCGCCTCGACGCCGCCGTCGCGCGCGAGCGCGGCGAGCAGCGCGAGCGTTTCACCGGTCAGCAGGTTCTTCGAGAAATCGGCGAACAGGCCGGCCGCTTCGAGCGAGAATGCCGCGGCGCGCGCGTTGTCCTGTTCGAACAGCGAGCGGATCGTGATGCCCGAAAGGGCTTCGCGATGCGCCGCGAGCGCCTGCCAGGCGGGGGTCTGGGTCAATGAAGTCATGGTGTCGATGCGGATGGCCGTTGAAGTCAGTGCGCGCTCCAGCCTTGGTAGCTGGTCACGTTCTCGCGCGTCACGAGTTTCGGGTCGAGCAGAATCACGGGGTTGGCCGGGCGCTTGCCGTTCATGATGCCGTAGCCCACGTCCACGGCCTTCTGCGCCATGGCCCACGGATCCTGGCTCGCCGACGCCTGCACGAGCGTGTTGGTCTTCAGCGCGGTTTCGATGTCGGGCGCGCCGTCCACCGACGTGATCACGATGTTGGCGCGGTTCAATTGCTTCGCGGCGAGGTCGCTGCCCACGGCTTGCGGATCGTTGATCGCGAATACGCCGGCGAGTTGCGGGAAGCGCGTCAGATAGCCCTGCATCGCGGCCATGCCGCCGTCGCGCGAACCCTTGCCGTCCTGATCCGACGACAGCAGCTTGATGCCGGGGTTTTTCGCGAGCACGGCCTTGCAGCCGTTTACGCGATCGACGACCGCGGACACCTGCGGGCCGTTCTCGATGATCACATTGCCCTTGCCGCCGATCTTCTTGGCCAGGTATTCGCACGAGATCGTGCCGGCCTTGACGTTGTCGGTCTGCACCACGGCGTCGGCGCCCGCCGCCGACACGTCCACCGCGACGACCGTGATGCCGGCCGCCTGCGCCTTCTTCACGGCCGGCAGAATGGCCTTCGGGTCGGCCGCGTTGAGCAGGATCATGTCGACGTGCGCGGCGATGAAGTTGTCGATCTGCGTGAACTGCTTGTTCAGGTCGTAGTCGGCCGAGACCGCGATCACCTTCACGTTAGGATTGATCGCCTTCGCGCGCGCCTCGGCGCCTTTCTCGACGGTCACGAAATACGGATTGCCGAGCGAGCCGACCGTGATGCCGATCGCCTTGAGCGGCTTGTCCGCGTGGGCCGCGCCGGCCATGAGCGCGAACGCGCCGGCCAGTCCGATACGAAGTGCGTTGCGCTTGAGTTGCAGCATGTCGTGTGTCTCCAGTGTCTTCGATGGTTCGCAGAATGGTCCGCAATAAGGCGGGCACGCGGGGACCGGCGCGTGCACCGAAATGCCGATGTGTGCCGCGGCCGCGCCGCGTGGTTTCAGGTGCGCGCGGAACCGCTTTGGCGGTAGCGGTCGAGCGCGACCGCGCCGATGATCACGAGCCCCTTGATGATGTATTGCCAGATGTCCGACACGCCGAGCAGCACGAGGCCGTTGGTGAGCACGGCGATGATCAGCGCGCCGATCAGCGTGCCGACGATCGAGCCGACGCCGCCCACGAAGCTCGTGCCGCCGAGAATCACGGCCGCGATCGCGTCGAGTTCGTACGACTGGCCGAGTTGCAGGCCGTTCGCGGCATACAGGCGCGCGGCCGACATCAGCGCGCCGAGGCCGGCGAGCAGGCCCGACACGGCATATACGAACAGCTCGATCGCGCGCACGTTGATGCCGGACAGGCGCGCGGCCTCGGGATTGCCGCCGACCGAATAGATGCGCATGCCGAGCACGGTGCGGCGCAGGATGAACCACGACGCGGCGACCACCACCAGCGCGATGATCACGAGCCACGGCACCCCGAGCACCGAGCCGTTGCCGATGAACGCGAACGACAACTGCGGGTTGAAGATCGTGGTGTCGCTGGCCATCAGGCGCGCGATGCCGCGCACGGCGGTCAGCGCGCCGAGCGTGACGATGAACGGCGGCAGGCGCAGGAACGAGATCAGCGAACCGTTGACCAGGCCGAACAGCAGGCCGGTGGCGAGCGCGGCGGGAATCCCGAGCCAGCCCAGGTTCGGGATGTTGGACGCGAGCAGGGCGGCGACGGCCGCGGCCGCGAGCACGGAGCCCACGGACAGGTCGATGCCGCCCGTCAGAATCACGAACGTCATGCCCGCGGCGAGCACGATGTTGATCGATGCCTGCTGCGTGACGATCGACAGGTTCTGCAGCGTGGCGAAGCCGTCGGTCATGAACGAGAAGCCGATGCACAGCAGCAGCAGCACGGGCAGCATGCCCGCGGTGCGGATCAGCGACTGGACGCGCGCGCGGCGGTCCGCGGCCGAGCGCGAGACGGGCGGATTCTTGTCGGCGGGGCCCGAGCCGGGCGCCGGGTTCGGCGTGAGAGTCGTGGTCATGTCAGATCCTGTCTCCGTATATTGGTGTGTGCGGTGCTGCTTGGTGCGGGCCGCTCAATGCAGCGTCGCGGCGTCGCCCTGCGAGCCGGTGGCGAGCGCGATGATCGTTTCCTGGCTGATCGGGGTCGCGCTGCGGCCGCCGAGTTCGCCGGCGATCTTGCCTTCGCGCATGACCAGCACGCGGTCCGCCACGCCGATGATCTCGGGCAGTTCGCTCGAGATCACGATCACGCCGACGCCCGAATTCGCGAGCGCGTTGATGATGCGGTAGATTTCCGACTTCGCGCCGATATCGACGCCGCGCGTCGGCTCGTCGAGAATCAGCACCTTGGGTTTGGTTTCGAGCAGGCGCGACAGCAGCACCTTCTGCTGATTGCCGCCCGACAGCGCGCCGACGTTGACGTTCGCGTGCGGCACGCGGATCGACAGGCTCGCGATCGAATCGCGCGCGCGCGCCGCGCCGCGCGCGAGGTCGAGCACGCCGCCGCGCGAGTCGCGCTGCGCGACCGCGATATTGATGTTGTCGCGCACGCTCATGTCGAGGAACAGGCCCTGGCGCTTGCGGTCCTCGGTCAGATAGACGAGGCCCGATTCGATCGCCTGGCGCGGCGTGTGCCCCTTCAACGGCTGCTCGTCGATATGGATCTCGCCGCTCGCGAGCGGCTCCGCGCCGAAGATCAGCCGCGCGAGCTCCGTGCGGCCCGCGCCGACCAGGCCCGCGATGCCGAGCACCTCGCCCGCGTGCAGTTCGAGGCTGCAGCCGCGCACGCGCCGGCCGTCCGACAGATTGTTCGCGCGCAGCAGGCGGTGCCCCGGATCGTACGGCGCATGCTGCTTCTTGTAGAACCCCGAGATGTCGCGCCCGACCATCATCGCGACCAGGCGGTCTGCGGACAGTTCGGCGCGGTCGAGCGTGCCGACGTAGGCGCCGTCGCGCAGCACCGAGACCTGGTCCGACAGTTCGTAGATCTCCGCCATGCGGTGGCTGATGTAGATGATCGCGATTCCTTCCGCGCGCAGCTGGCGGATCAGCGCGAACAGCCGCTCGGTCTCGCGCGACGACAGCGGGGTAGTGGGCTCGTCCATCACGAGGATGCGCGCCTTGGTGTGCAGCGCGCGCGCGATCTCGACCAGTTGCTGTTCGGCGATCGACAGCGTGCCCACGATCGTGTTCGGGCCGAAGTCGGCGCCCAGGCGTTTGAGCACTTCCTCGCAGCCCTCCGCCATCGCGCGGCGGTCGATCGTGCCGAACCGCTTGCCGCCGCGGCGCAGTTCGCGGCCGATGTAGATGTTCTCGGCGACCGTGAGGTTCGGCGACAGGCACAACTCCTGATAAATCACCGCGATGCCCGCGTTGCGCGCCGACAGCGGGCCGTTGACGGCGAGCGGCTGGCCGTCGATCCTGATTTCCCCGCCCGGATCGGCCTGATACGCGCCCGACAGAATCTTCATCAGCGTCGATTTGCCCGCGCCGTTCTCGCCCATCAGCGAATGCACTTCGCCGGGATACACGGTCAGGCTCACGTTGTCGAGCGCGCGCACCGCAGGGAACGTCTTGCTGATGCCGCGCATTTCCAGCAGCGGACGGGGATGCTCAGAATGCGACATACGTTGTCTCCTGATACAGCGTGGCCGTGCAAGCGTCGAGCCATTCGAATTAATAAAGCAACGTGGTTTATTTAAATGCCAGGCGTGCCAAAAGTCAGCCTAGGGGAAACCCGAGGCCGACACGTTACACCGATGAAAAAATTGGGGGCGAAACGGAGAGAGCCTCCCAGCCGGGGTTCGGCTAGGCGGCTGGAAACGGCGCGCTCACGCGAAAATCGCGACCGTCTGCGATCCGGCCAGCACGGGAAGCCCGGCTGCGTCCCAGATCTCCATCGTCTGATACGAATAGCCGTGCGCCGCGCGCTGGCTGCTCGAACGCATCAGGAACCATTCGCCGGCCGCGGCGGCCCGCGCGAAATCGACCGTCCACGTCATGCTGCTGACCGGCGCGAACGTCTTGAAGCTCGCCATGGCCGCGGGCGGCAGCGCATCGCCGAGCGCGAGCAGCGCGACCGCGGGATCGACGCCCGCGGCGTCGTGCAGGCGCACCCAAGCCAGCAGTTCCGGATGCTCGGCGCCCGACACGGGGAGCGACGGGCCGACGAAGCGCACGTCGAAATTGCTCAGGAACGCGGGCAGCATCGGCACGTCGGGCAGCGGCGCGTAGTCGGACGGCGTGCCCGTCTCGGGCGCCCGGGACAGCTCGTGTTCGATCGCGCTGGTCCGCGTGCCGGCGAACACGAACGTCGCGCGCGCGGCGAAGTCGCCGTCGCTGAAGCAGTCGACGGCCATTGCGAGCGACGATTTCCCGCGCCGCAACTGCTGCGCGCTAAACCGCAGCGCGTGCGCGGCAGGGGCGAGTAACTAAATGTGCGCGGTGCGCAGCGGCGGCCGTTCGGCGCCCGCTGCGCGC
>CAUPOD010000101.1:0-7730 GCA_963512745.1 uncultured Burkholderia sp.
GCTCAGGGGTCAGGGCGTTCGCCCCCGTGCATCTCTCTCAGCCGACCGCGCTTGCGCCGCCCGCCGTGCAGACATGGCCGAGCGCTGTGTCGAGCGCGTCGGCCCGGCTGCCGTCGTAGCGGCTCAGCATCTTCCAGTCGGCGAGGCTGCGCGCGAGGCGCGCCGGACAATCGGGCGCGTTGCGCAAGCGTGCGGCGCGGCTCAGCGCGGCCACCAGTTGCGGTGTCAAGGCCGTCAAATGGGCGCTCGCATCGGTCAGGTCGGGCGCCGCGGCGCTCGATGCGGGCGCGCTGCGCCAGCGCGCGAGCCAGACGTCCTGTTGTTCGCGCATCGCGGCGGCCTGGTCGGCAAAGAATAGACGCGCGTAGCCGGGGTCGATGCCGGCAGCCGTGGCACGCTGGATTGCGTCCGCGAGCTGAACGTTGGCGCGGGCGGGATCGCCCGTGACGCCGGACACGGCATCGTGTGCGAGACGCCAGCGCGCGATGGGCTCGGCATACGCCAGACGCTGGGAGGTCAGGGCGACGAGGGTAGTGAGCGCGCTGTCGGAGTCCGCGCTCTGGCCGAACGCCGCCGCGGTGCAGCCGGTCAGTAGCGCGACGGCAACCAGCCGCCGCACGCCGCGCCAATACGCGCGCAGCCGCGTGCCGCGCGGAACTTCGTTAGAAGTGTTCAGCTGATCGGTCAAACCTAGCGTTGCACGTCGAGTTTGCGCTGCTCGTCGAAGAAAGCGCGAACGTACTCGGGCAACTCGGCAAGAAATTCGACGGCGACGGGTTCCGGGTCCGGGCTCTTCACTTGCTCGGGCGGAGGTATATCGAGACGTTGCTTGTCCATGATCGGTCTCCTTAGCTTTTATGGGCCTGCGTAATAAATATAGAGCGCAGGCCCGCTTTCACGCCAGCCCATCAACCGTTTAAGACGCCCGGGTGTTGCTTAAACCGGACAGTCTGGCCGGGCTGAACCTGACCCTCAACCTGCGCGCCGAAAGAGCCGCAGCACGAACAGCAGGATCACGGCTCCGATCACGGCGACGATGACCGAGCCGATGAAGCCGCCGCCCAGGCCGATATGCAGCACGCTGGCGAGCCATCCGCCGATGAAGGCGCCGACGATACCGACCACGATGTCCATGATCAGGCCGAATCCGCCGCCCTTGACGAGCAGGCCCGCGATCCATCCCGCGACCGCGCCGATGATGATCCACATGATGAAGCCATGTTCCATAGTGCCCTCCTGTAGTTCGTTGTCGATTGTCCTAAATCAGTTTTGCTGGACGTTGCTGGAGCCGCGGCAACGGACGGGCACGCGCCGCGTATTCGCTTTTGGTGCCGGACCGTTGTACACGCAATGTACTGCAAGATCGGGGCCGTAATAGTTAAAACATGTTACCGATGGCCGGTTATCGGGTAGCGCAGTCCGGCTATGACTGACCTAAGTCTCGCGGCATACATTCGCTTCCGGCACGATCCCTGCGCTGGAGCCTCCGATGCATACGCTTTCTCGCAGCACGCCCGCCGCGTCCGCGGCGTGGCTCGACAAAGTCCCCGACGTCGCGCTGTCGTTCTGGGTCGTCAAGATCATGTCCACCACGGTGGGCGAAACCGGCGCCGATTTCCTGGCCGTCAACGCGGGCCTCGGGCAAGACCTTCACGCGCGTCGCGATGGCCGCGCTGCTGGCCGCTGCGCTGTGCCTGCGGCTACGGGTGCGGCGTTATACCCCCTGGATTTATTGGCTGACCGTGGTACTGGACGGCTTCGTCTGCACGCAGATCACCGATTTGCTGACCGATGGGCTCGGCGTCAGTCTCTACGCGAGCACCGCGGTGTTCGCGGCGGCGCTCGCTGCGATTTTCGCGGTTTGATACGGCGTCGAGCGCACGCTGTCGATTCATGAAATCGTCGCACGGCGCCGCGAGGCGTTCTATTGGCTTGCCGTGCTGTGCACGTTCGCGCTCGGCACCGCGGGCCGGCGATCTCGCGACCGAGACGCTGGGCCTCGGCTTCGTACGCGGCATCGTGGCGTTCGGTGCGCTACTCGCGCTGAGCTGTGCCGCTTGGCGGCTCGGCGGCAATGCCGTGCACGTTCTGGGCCGGCTACATCCTCACGCGTCCGTTCGGCGCGGCACTCGGCGATTTCCTGACGCAGGACTGCGGGTACGGCGCCCTCGGCATGGGGCCGCTGTGGACGAGCGCGCTGTTGCTGACCGTCGTCGTGTTGCTGGTCGCTGCCGCCCAATTCGGCATGGCTACGGCACGGCCCGCGCGCTCGGCCGATTCGGCGGGCCGATAGCCGCGATCCAGTATCCCAATTTTCTATATCGAAAATAACGCCGGCCAATCGATCGGCCGGCGCATCGATTCACGTTGTTTCGCATTCCGCTTTTTATTGCCGAGGAGAAGTCGTGGCTTATCGCCGTTCGCCGGCCGGTGCGCTGCAGTCGGCTTCGCGGCCCGGTGACTTGTCGGCGTTCCGCGCCATCGCGGCCGATGTGTCTGCGCGCGTGGACAAGGGCGATTTGGCGGGCGCGAAGACGCGCATCAAGGATCTCGAAGCAGCGTGGGACAACGCCGAGACCGGCCTGAAGCCGCGCGCCGCCGACCACTGGCACGTGCTCGACAATCGATCGACCGCGCACTCGAGGCTGCGCGCGGACATCCCGACGCAGACGGCCTGCCGCCAGGCGATGGACGATTTGCTGCATACGTTCGATGCAAAGCAAGTCTTGAGCCCGTCTGATTCGACAATAATCACTCGGCAATAAAAATAAAAATCCCGGGTGATTATTGAGCGCTTAATTATGAGATAAAGCGCCGTTATCATAAGCTGTCGGGCAATTTGCCGCTCGGGCGACTCGATGCCGCGCCGATTGGCGAGTTGGTGATACGATCCGCTCGGCTTTATGCGATCGCAAGCCATATTTGGAATTGGACTTAGCTCTCCCGCAAGCACGAAACCGAACAGGGGTTGCCACTTGAAACAAGAAGACTCGCGCGGCGCGTGCGCCGCCCCCGCGGTACTTCCGTCGCACTCGCCCGTGCGCCGCACGCTGTTGCAAGGCGCGTTGGCATTGACCGTCGCGGGCCTGACCGGTTCCGTCACGCTGCGCGCGCTCGCGGACAGCGCAGGCACGGCCGCACCGCTCGATGCATTCATGACGTTGTCGCAGGCGCTGACCGCCCACTCCGGACTCGACCGCGGCGTCGGCGAGCGCTTGCTCGCCGCGTTGCAGAAAGCCGTTCCGGACTTCTCCGCGCGCGTGCCGCAACTGGCCGGCGCCATTGCGGGCGGCAGCGCGAACGCGGCGGACCAGGCGCTGGCCTGGCAGATCATGTCGGCCTGGTACCAGGGCATCGTCGGCGACACGGTCGTCACTTACGAGCAAGCGCTGATGTTCCGCGTGGTGTCCGATACGCTGATCATCCGCTCGTACTGCCCGAACGAGCCCGGCTTCTGGGCCGCCAAACCAACTCCCATCCCATCCTGACATGGCCGACACACAAGCTACCGACCAAGCCGACGTCGTCGTCGTCGGCTCGGGCGTGGCGGGTGCGCTGGTGGCGTATCAGCTCGCGCTCGCCGGCAAATCCGTGATCATGCTCGAAGCCGGTCCGCGCCTGCCGCGCTGGCAGACCGTGGAACGTTTCCGCAACCAGCCCGACAAGTCCGACAATTCGGCGGCATATCCATCGACCGCGTGGGCGCCGCATCCCGAGTACGGGCCGCCCAATGATTATCTGATCCTCAAGGGCGAGCACAAGTTCAACTCGCAATACATCCGCGCGGTCGGCGGGACGACCTGGCACTGGGCCGCGTCGGCGTGGCGCTTCATTCCGAACGATTTCAAGATGAAGACGCTGTACGGCGTCGGGCGCGATTGGCCGATCGTCTACGACGATCTCGAACCGTACTACTACCGCGCCGAGCAAGAGCTCGGCGTGTGGGGACCGTCGGACGAGGAGCTCGGCTCGCCGCGCAAGCAGCCGTATCCGATGCTGCCGCTGCCGCTGTCGTACAACGAGCACACGATCAAGAGCGCGCTCAACGCGTACGATCCGAAGTTCCATGTCGTGACGGAACCCGTCGCGCGCAACAGCCGTCCGTACGACGGGCGGCCGACTTGTTGCGGCAACAACAATTGCATGCCGATCTGCCCGATCGGCGCGATGTACAGCGGCATCGTGCACGTCGAGAAGGCGGAGCGCGCGGGCGCGAAGCTGATCGTGAACGCCGTCGTGCACAAGCTCGAAATCGGCCCGCAGAAGCGCATCACGGCCGCGGTCTATAAAGACCCGCAGGGCGCCGAGCACCGCGTCGAGGGCAAGTATTTCGTGCTCGCGGCCAACGGCATCGAAACGCCGAAGATCCTGCTCATGTCCACGAGCCAGGATTTTCCGAACGGGGCCGCCAACAGCTCGGACATGGTCGGCCGCAACCTGATGGACCATCCGGGTACGGGCGTGACGTTCTATGCGAATCAGGACTTGTGGCCGGGACGCGGCCCGCAGGAAATGACTTCGCTGATCGGTTTCCGCGACGGGCCGTTCCGCGCCACCGCGGCCGCTAAGAAAATCCACCTGTCGAACATGTCGCGCGTCGACCAGGAAACCAAGAAGATCTTCGCGGCGGGCAAGGTGCTGAAGCCGGCCGAGCTCGATGCGCAGATTCGCGAGCGGTCCGCGCGCTTCGTCGAGTTCGACTGCTTCCACGAGATCCTGCCGCAGCCCGAGAACCGCATCGTGCCGAGCAAGACCGAGACCGACGCGATCGGCATTCCGCGCCCCGAGATCACGTACCGCATCGACGATTACGTAAAGCGCGGCGCCGTGCATACGCGCGAGGTCTACGCGACCGCGGCCAAGGTGCTCGGCGGCACGGACGTGCAGTTCAACGACGAGTTCGCGCCGAACAACCACATTACGGGCTCGACCATCATGGGCCGCGATCCGCGCGACTCGGTGGTGGACGGCGACTGCCGCACGTTCGATCATCCGAATCTGTTCATTTCGAGCAGCTCGACGATGCCGACGGTCGGCACGGTCAACGTGACGCTGACCATCGCGGCATTGGCGCTGCGCATGTCGGATCTGTTGAAGAAGGAGGTCTGACGTGCGCTTCGAAAAGTCCTTTTTCTTCTCCGTGCTGGCGGGCGCGCTCGCGCTGCCCGCGCTTGCCTATGCCGACGCATCGGCGGACGTGCCGAACGATCCGGGCCTCGTCAAACAGGGCCAGTATCTGGTCGTCGCCGGCGATTGCATGGCTTGTCACACGACGGCCAAGGGCAAGCCGTTCGCGGGCGGGCTGCCGATGAAAGTGCCGATGCTCGGCACGATCTACACGAGCAACATCACGCCCGATGCGCACTCTGGCATCGGCACGTGGAGCCTGCAGGACTTCGACCGGGCCGTGCGCGGCGGCGTGTCGAAGGACGGCCGCAATCTGTATCCGGCGATGCCGTACGTGTCGTACGCGAAGATCAGCGACGACGACGTGCGCGCGCTGTACGCGTACTTCAAGTACGGCGTGGCGCCTGTCGATCAGACGCCGAAGGCCAGCACGATCCCTTGGCCGCTCAACATGCGCTGGCCGCTCGCCGTGTGGAACTGGTTCTTCCTGAAGCCCGGCGTATATCAGAACAAGCCCGATCAGAGCGTGGCCTGGAACCGCGGTGCGTATCTCGTGCAGAGCTTCGCGCACTGCGGCACGTGCCATACGCCGCGCGGCTTCGCGATGCAGGAGAAGGCGCTCGACGAGAGCGGCAGCGGCTTCCTCGGCGGCTCGGTGCTGGCAGGTTGGGAGGGCTACAACATCACGCCCGACGCGAACGGCGGCATCGGCGGGTGGAGCCAGGCGCAGCTGCTGCAGTATCTGCGTACGGGTCATGTCGCCGGGCTCGCGCAGGCTGCGGGCCCGATGGGCGAGGCCGTGCAGCACAGCTTCTCTCAGCTGACCGAAGCGGACGTGACGGCGATCGCGACGTATGTGCGCACGGTGCCGGCCGTCGGCAACGGCGAGCCGCGTCCGCGCGCCGCGTGGGGCGCGCCGTCCACGGAAGTGACGCAGATACGCGGCGTCGCGTCCGACGACACGATGGACCCCGCACGGCTGTATCTGGGCAACTGCGCGTCGTGCCACCAGGCGGGCGGCCAGGGTTCGCCGGACGGGTACTATCCGTCGCTGTTCCATAACACCACGGTCGGCGCATCGAATCCGATCAATCTCGCGCAGGTCATCGTGCACGGCGTGCATCGCAAGGCTGGCGACAGCGACGCGGGCATGCCTTCGTTCGGGTATCAGCTGACCGACGCACAGATCGCCGTGCTCACGAACTACCTGACCAAGCAGTTCGGCAATCCTGCGGCGACGCAGATGAGTGCGGAAGACGTGGCGAAGTTGAGATAAGGCTTACTGTATGCAACGGGCGTTATTCGACGGCCCATAAAAAACGGGCGGGGCACCTTGGTGCTCCGCCCGTTTGTTTTGATTCGGTTTATTTCGACGGCGGCGCGAGGCTCGCGCCCGGCTCTATGGGCGGCGTCTTCGCGGGCACTTGCCGGCGCAGCTTCGCGACGTCGCCGGCCGAGACCGGCGCGCCTTGGTTGCCCCAGCTGCTGCGCACGAACGTGGCGACGTCGGCCACTTCCTGATCGGACAGGCGCCAGCCCAGCGGCGGCATCGTGAACGACGACGGCGCCGCATGCGTGCCCGGCAGCGTCGAGCCTTCGAGGATCACGTGGATCAGCGAGGTCGGGTCCGACGTCTGCACGACGGGGTTGCCGGCCAGCGACGGGAACGCGCGCGCGTAGCCCGCGCCGTTGCTGCGGTGGCAGGCCATGCAGTTGTCCACATAGACTTTCGCGCCGGTGCTGCTCGCGTTGCCTGCGCGCAGCGCGGCGGCGGCCTGGTCGTTGTAGACGTATGGCGTCTCGCTTTGCACCTTGGGCGGCAGCGTCTTCAGATAGCGCGCCATCGCGTCGAGATCGGCATCGGTCATGTACTGCGTGCTGTGCTCGACCACGTCCGACATGCCGCCGAACGATTCGGTGTGCTGATTGCGGCCGGTCTTCAGGAACTGCACGATGTCGTCCGGCGTCCACGCGCCGAGGCCCGTGCGCGGCTCGCCGCGCAGGCTCGACGGGACCCAGCCGTCGATCGGCGCGCCGCCGGCCAGGAAGTCGGGGCCGGCCGCGTCGCTGAGCCCGCGCTCCTGCATCGTGAGCGCGCGCGGCGTGTGGCATGCGCCGCAGTGGCCGAGGCCCTGCACCAGATACGCGCCGTGCGCGATCACCGGGTCGGGGTAGGCCGCCGCGTCGAACGGTTTCGGCGCGGGCGCGAACAGCTTGCGCCAGATGCCCAGCGGCCAGCGCATCGACAGCGGCCAGACGATGTCCTCGTCGCGGTTCTGCTGATGCACGGCCGGCACGCCGTGCATGAAGTACGCGTAGAGCGCCTTCACGTCGTCGTCGCTGAGATTCGAGTAGGACGGGTAGGGCATCGCCGGATACAGCGTATCGCCGTTCGGACGCACGCCGCCGCGCACCGCGTTGGAGAAGTCCTCGAGCGTCCACTTGCCGATGCCGGTATCGCGGTCGGGCGTGATGTTGGTCGAATAGACGCCGCCGATCGGCGTGTCGAACTTCTGGCCGCCCGCGAACGGTTGGCCGCCCTTCGCGGTATGGCACGCGATACAGTCGCCCGCGCGCGCGAGGTAATCGCCGTGCTTGAGCAG
>CAUPOD010000102.1:0-7729 GCA_963512745.1 uncultured Burkholderia sp.
CCGCCGCGCGCCGCGCGGTCGAGGCGTTCGAGCAGGAGTTCGAGCAAACGGCCGCGCTGCGCCGCCGCGCCAACAAGGTGCTGGGCCGCTGCACCGCGAAGGACAACATCCGCTTCGACGGCCTCTCGCGCGTCTCGCACGTGACGGACGCCACGGACTGGCGCGTCGAATACCCGTTCGTGGTGCTCACGCCCGACAGCGAGGCCGAGATCGCGGGCCTAATCAAGGCCTGCTTCGAACTCGGCCTGACCGTGATCCCGCGCGGCGGCGGCACGGGCTACACGGGCGGCGCCGTGCCGCTCACGCCGTTCTCGGCCGTCATCAACACCGAAAAGCTCGAACAGCTGGGCCCCGTCGAACTGACCGAACTGCCCGGCGTCGCGCACCCCGTGCCGACCATCTTCTCGGGCGCGGGCGTCGTCACGCGCCGTGTGACCGAGGCCGCCGAGCAGGCCGGCTACGTGTTCGCCGTGGACCCGACCTCGCTCGACGCGTCGTGCATCGGCGGCAACGTCGCGATGAACGCGGGCGGCAAGAAGGCCGTGTTGTGGGGCACCGCGCTCGACAACCTGGCCTGGTGGCGCATGGTCGATCCGGACGGCAACTGGCTCGAAGTCACGCGCCTCGAACACAACCAGGGCAAGATCCACGACATCCCCGTCGCGCGTTTCGAACTGAACTGGTTCGACGGCGCGCACGCGCCCGGCGAAAAGCTGCTGCGCAGCGAGATCCTCGAAATCGAAGGGCGCCGCTTCCGCAAGGAAGGGCTCGGCAAGGACGTCACCGACAAGTTCCTCGCGGGCCTGCCCGGCGTGCAGAAGGAAGGCTGCGACGGCCTGATCACGTCGGCGCGCTGGGTGCTGCACAAGATGCCCGCGCACACGCGCACGGTCTGCCTCGAATTCTTCGGCCAGGCGCGCGAGGCGATTCCGAGCATCGTCGAAATCAAGGACTACCTGTTCGAAACCGCGAAGAACGGCGGTGCGATCCTGGCCGGCTTGGAACACCTCGACGAGCGCTACTTGCGCGCGGTCGGCTATGCGACCAAGAGCAAGCGCAACGCGTTTCCGAAGATGGTGCTGATCGGCGACATCGTCGGCGACGATGCCGATGCCGTCGCGCAGGCCACCTCGGAAGTGATCCGGCTCGCCAACGGCAAGAGCGGCGAGGGCTTCGTCGCGGTCAGCGCCGAGGCGCGCAAGAAGTTCTGGCTCGACCGCAGCCGCACGGCCGCGATCGCGAAGCACACGAACGCGTTCAAGATCAACGAGGACGTCGTGATCCCGCTCGACCGCATGGGCGAGTACACGGACGGCATCGAGCGCATCAACATCGAGCTGTCGATCAAGAACAAGCTGCAGCTGGTGGACGCGCTCGAAGCGTTCTTCAAGGACGGCGAGCTGCCGCTCGGCAAGAGCGACGACGCGAGCGAGATCCCGAGCGCCGAGCTGCTCGAAGACCGCGTGCAGCAGGCGCTCGCGCTGCTCGACAGCGTGCGCGCGCGCTGGAGCTACGTGCTCGGTAATCTCGACCAGCCGCTCGTCGAGGCCGCGCCCGCGCTGCTCGATCTCGGCTACGAGCAATTGGCCGACGCGTTCGCCAAGCGCATCGATGCGAATCCCGCCGCGACCGTATTCGACGTCGCGCAGGACCGTACCGTGCGCATCTCGTGGAAGCAGGACATCCGCGCCGAACTGCGCCAGATCTTCAACGGCGGCGCGTTCAAGGCGATCCTCGACGAAGCGCAGGCGATCCACAAGACCGTGCTGCGCGGCCGCGTGTTCGTGGCGCTGCACATGCACGCCGGCGACGGCAACGTGCACACCAACATCCCGGTCAACTCCGACAACTACGAGATGCTGCAGGACGCGCACGCGGCCGTCGAGCGCATCATGAAGCTCGCGCGCCATCTCGACGGCGTGATCTCGGGCGAGCACGGCATCGGCATCACCAAGCTCGAATTCCTGACGGACGACGAGATCGCCGAGTTCCGCGCGTACAAGCAGCGCGTGGATCCGGAAGGGCGCTTCAACAAGGGCAAGCTGCTCGACGGCGCCGACCTGCGCAACGCGTACACGCCGAGCTTCGGGCTGATGGGCTACGAATCGCTGATCATGCAGCAGTCCGACATCGGCGCGATCGCCAACTCGGTCAAGGACTGCCTGCGCTGCGGCAAGTGCAAGCCCGTGTGCGCGACGCACGTGCCGCGCGCGAACCTGCTGTACAGCCCGCGCAACAAGATCCTCGCGACCTCGCTGTTGGTCGAGGCGTTCCTGTACGAGGAACAGACGCGCCGCGGCGTGTCGATCAAGCACTGGGACGAGTTCAACGACGTGGCCGACCACTGCACGGTCTGCCACAAGTGCGTGACGCCGTGCCCGGTCAAGATCGACTTCGGCGACGTGACCATGAACATGCGCAACCTGCTGCGCAAGATGGGCAAGAAGAAGTTCAACGCGGGCAACGCGGCGGGCATGTTCTTCCTCAATGCGACGAACCCGCAGACGATCCGCCTCACGCGCGACGTGATGATGGGCATCGGCTACAAGGCGCAGCGCCTCGGCAACGACCTGCTGCGCAAGTTCGCGAAACAGCAGACGGCGCACCCGCCCGCGACCACCGGCAAGCCGCCCGTGGTCGAGCAGGTGATCCACTTCGTGAACAAGAAGATGCCGGGCAACCTGCCGAAGAAGACCGCGCGCGCGCTGCTCGACATCGAGGACAACAAGATCGTGCCGATCATCCGCAACCCGAAGACCACCACGGTCGATTCGGAAGCGGTGTTCTACTTCCCGGGCTGCGGCTCGGAGCGGCTGTTCTCGCAGGTCGGCCTCGCCACGCAGGCGATGCTGTGGGAAGCCGGCGTGCAGACTGTGCTCCCTCCGGGCTACCTGTGCTGCGGCTATCCGCAGCGCGGCTCGGGCCAGTACGATAAGGCCGAGAAGATCGTTACCGACAACCGCGTGCTGTTCCACCGCGTCGCCAACACGCTGAACTACCTCGACATCAAGACCGTCGTGGTGTCGTGCGGCACGTGCTACGACCAGCTCGCGGGCTACGAATTCGACAAGATCTTCCCGGGCTGCCGGATCATCGACATCCACGAGTTCCTGCTCGAAAAGGGTATGAAGCTCGACGGCGTGGAGGGCACGCGCTACATGTATCACGACCCGTGCCATACGCCGATCAAGACCATCGATCCGGTCAAGCTCGTCAACGAGTTGATGGGTTCGGAGCACGACGGCTACAAGATCGAGAAGAACGACCGCTGCTGCGGCGAGTCGGGCACGCTGGCCGTGACGCGCCCGGACATCTCGACGCAGGTGCGCTTCCGCAAGGAAGAAGAGATCAAGAAGGGCGCGGCCAAGCTGCGCGCGATCCCGGTCGTGGCGAGCGCGGCGGCGGCCGATGGCGGGGCGGACGCGGCGCCTGCGGGGGGTGTCTCTACGCCGGGCGCACCCGACATCAAAATCCTCACGAGCTGCCCGTCGTGCCTGCAGGGTCTGTCGCGCTACGATGCGGACGCCGACATCAAGGCCGACTACATCGTGGTCGAAATGGCGCGCAAGGTGCTCGGCGAGAACTGGATGGCCGACTACGTCGATCGCGCCAACCATGGCGGAATCGAGCGCGTGCTGGTGTAATAGCGGTATCCGGCGGTGTCGGGCGTTGCAGGAGAGCCGAACATGGAATGCGTGTTTTGCCGCGAAGACGGCGGCGAAGTGCTGTGGAAGGACGAGAAAGTGCGCGTGGTGCTCGCGGCCGAGCCCGATTATCCGGGCTTCTGCCGCGTGATCTGGCACGCGCACGCGGCCGAGTTCACCGATCTGACCGATACCGAACGCACGCACCTGATGCGCGTGGTCGGCGCGGTCGAGCGCGCGGTGCGCCAGGTCATGCAGCCCGACAAGGTGAACCTGGCCAGCCTCGGCAACCAGGTGCCGCACGTGCACTGGCACGTGATCCCGCGCTACCGCAACGATGCCCATTTCCCGCAGCCGGTCTGGGCGCCGCGCCAGCGCTCGGTGTCCGAGCCGCTGCTGCGCGCGCGCGCCGCGCAGGCCACGCTGCTGCGCCACGCGGTCTGCGAAGCCGTTGAACATGCTGTCGAACCGAGATTGTTATGACTGAGCCGAAAAAAATCGAAGCGCCCGTTCCGTCGGGCATCGTCTTGCACAACGCGTCGCGCGTGCTCGAACTGCAGTACACGCACGCCGTGAGCTACCGGATTCCGTTCGAATTGCTGCGCGTCTATTCGCCGTCCGCGGAAGTGCGCGGCCACGGCGAAGGACAGGAAACGCCGCAGACGGGCAAGCGCGAAGTCTCGATCGCGTCGATCGAGCCGGTCGGCAGCTACGCGCTGCAGCCCACGTTCTCCGACGGCCACAGCACGGGCATCTACACGTGGGACTATCTGTTCGATCTGGCGACGAACCAGGACAAGTACTGGGCCGAATATTTCGAGCAGCTGGCGCGCGCCGGGCTCGAACGCGACACGCCGATGCCGACCAAGGCGGGCGGCTCGTGCGGCGGTTCGTGCAGCCACTGACGCAGCGGCGCACCGACGCATCGTCATAAACCGGCACGACCGGCACAAATAGGATATTAGGAGTCAGTTGATGAGCAAGACCCACTTCGGCTACGAAACCGTCGAGGAAGCAGACAAAGCCAAGAAAGTGGCCGGGGTGTTCCATTCGGTCGCGAGCAATTACGACCTGATGAACGACCTCATGTCGGCGGGCATGCACCGCCTGTGGAAGGCGTTCACGATCGCGCAGGCGCGCGTGCGCCCCGGCTTCAAGGTGCTCGACATCGCGGCCGGCACGGGCGACTTGACCAAGGCTTTCGCGCGCGCGGCGGGTCCGACCGGCGAGGTCTGGCATACCGACATCAACGAATCGATGCTGCGCGTGGGCCGCGACCGCCTGCTCGACCAGGGCGTGATCGCGCCGTCGCTGCTGTGCGACGCCGAGAAGCTGCCGTACCCGGACAACTACTTCGACCTCGTCACGGTCGCGTTCGGCCTGCGCAACATGACGCACAAGGAAGCCGCGCTGGCCGAGATGCGCCGCGTGACCAAGCCCGGCGGCCGCGTGTTCGTGCTCGAGTTCTCGAAGGTCTGGGCGCCGCTCAAGCCCGCCTACGACGTCTATTCGTTCAAGGTGCTGCCGCGCCTCGGCCAAATGTTCGCGAAGGATGCGGGCAGCTACCAGTACCTGGCCGAATCGATCCGCATGCATCCCGATCAAGACACGCTCAAGACCATGATGGAGGAGGCCGGGCTCGAATCGGTCAAGTACTTCAATCTGGCCGGCGGCGTGGTCGCGCTTCATATCGGCACCAAATTCTGAGCGCCGTCCCGCGCGCGCCGGCCGCGGCAGTCCGGCCGCGCCTGGCCGACCGCACTTGGCCGGTCGCGCCTAGCCGGCCGCGCCCGGCTACAATAAGAGCCCGCGCCCGCGCGGCTCGTCTCCGTTCAACCATGACCCTTGCCGCCAAGCCTTTTACCGCCGCCGTCAACCACCTGCTCGCCCGCGAGAACTGGGCCCGCGAACGCCTGATGCCCTACGTGGGCAAGACTGCGCGCGTAGTTGCGCCGCCCGTCGAACTCACGCTCGCGGTGCAGCCCGACGGCTATTTCGCGGCCGTCGAGCCCGACGCCGAAGCGGTTTCGGTCGATGCCGCGCCGCCCGTGTGCGACGTGTCGGTCACGCTCGCCGACGGTGCCGTGCCCGCATTTCTGCGCGGCGGCCAGGCCGCCGTGATGAAGCACGTCAAGATCGAGGGCGACGCGGAGTTCGCGGCGCAATTGGCCAAGCTCGCCGAGCATCTGCGCTGGGAGCCCGAGGAAGATCTCGCGCGGCTGATCGGCGATGCGCCGGCCTACCGCGTCGCGTCGCTCGCGCGCACGGTGTTCGGCCAGGCCACGCGTGCGGGCCGCAACCTGCTCGAGAGCCTGACCGAATACTGGCTCGACGAAGACCCGCAGATCGTGCGGCACGCGTCGCTGAGCGCGTTCGAGGCCGATCTGCGCGAGGCCCGCGATGCGCTCGCGCGCCTCGAAAAACGCGTCGAGCGGCTCGAAACGCGCGGCCGCGGCAAGCAATGAGGGCCTAACGTGCGCGTCTTCCGCCTATTCAAGATTCTGTACACGATGGCCCGTTTCGGGCTCGACGAAGTGGTGCTGTCGCGCATCGACGACAGCCGCGTGCGGCTGCTGCTGCGCGTGATCACGCTGGGGCGCCATTTCAGCGAGCCGCCCGCGGTGCGCGTGCGGCTCGCGCTCGAAAGCCTCGGCCCGATCTTCGTCAAGTTCGGCCAGGTGCTCTCGACGCGCCGCGACCTGCTGCCGCCCGATTACGCCGCCGAACTCGCCAAGCTCCAGGATCAGGTGCCGCCGTTCCCGTCGGACGTGGCCGTCGAGATCATCGAGAAATCGCTCGGCAAGCCCGTGGACGAAGTGTTTGCCGATTTCGAGCGCGAGCCCGTCGCGAGCGCCTCGATCGCACAGGTGCATTTCGCGCACCTGCGCCGCGGCGAACACGCGGGGCGCGCGGTGGCCGTCAAGGTGCTGCGCCCGAACATGCTGCCGCTGATCGAATCCGATATGGCGCTGCTGCGCGATCTGGCCGGCTGGGTCGAACGGTTCGTGCCCGACGGGCGGCGCCTGAAGCCGCGCGAGGTGGTGGGCGAGTTCGACAAATACCTGCACGACGAGCTCGACCTCACGCGCGAGGCCGCCAACGGCAGCCAGCTGCGCCGCAACTTCGCGGGCATGAACCTGCTGCTCGTGCCCGAGATGTTCTGGGACTATTCGAGTTCGTCGGTGCTCGTGATGGAGCGCATGGACGGCGTGCCGATCAGCCAGCGCCAGCGGCTCGACGAAGCGGGCGTGGACATCCCGAAGCTCGCGCGCGAGGGCGTCGAGATCTTCTTCACGCAGGTGTTCCGCGACGGCTTCTTCCATGCCGACATGCACCCGGGCAACATCCAGGTGAGTCTCGACCCCGAGCATTTCGGGCGCTATATCGCGCTCGATTTCGGCATCGTCGGCGCGCTGTCCGATTTCGACAAGAACTACCTCGCGCAGAACTTCCTCGCGTTCTTCAAGCGCGATTACCATCGCGTCGCGATGCTGCATCTGGAATCGGGCTGGGTGCCGTCCGACACGCGCGTCGAGGAGCTCGAGAGCGCGATCCGCGCCGTCTGCGAACCGTACTTCGACCGCCCGCTGCGCGACATTTCGCTCGGCCAGGTGCTGTTGCGCCTGTTCCAGACGTCGCGCCGCTTCAACGTCGAGATCCAGCCGCAGCTCGTGCTGCTGCAGAAGACCATGCTCAACGTGGAAGGGCTCGGGCGCTCGCTCGATCCCGATCTCGATCTGTGGCAGACCGCGAAGCCTTACCTCGAACGCTGGATGAAGGACCAGATCGGCTGGCGCGGCTGGTACGAGACGCTCCAGATCGAGGCGCCGCAGTGGAGCAAGACGTTGCCGCAGCTGCCGCGTCTCGTATACGGCTTCCTGGCCACGCACCAGCAGGCGCCGCGCGGGGACGAGGAACTGATGCGTCAGCTGATCACCGAACAGCGGCGCACGAACCGGCTGTTGAACGCGCTGCTCGTGTTCGGCGTGGCGGTCGGCGCGGGCGTGCTGCTCAAGAAGCTGCTCGTGATGCTCGTGGCGCTCGGCATGGGCGCGGGCGCTTGAGAGTGGCGGCGCGGGTTGGCC
>CAUPOD010000103.1:0-7663 GCA_963512745.1 uncultured Burkholderia sp.
CCACTTCGAGCCGGCGACGGTGCAGAAGGCGCTGCGCATCCTGCTCGTCTGCGAACTGCAAAAAGGCAACGCGCCGCAGCCGCAGCCGCCCGGCCTGGAGCCCGCCGCGCATCCGAAGGTCAAGCGCGCGATCCTCCTGATGGAACAGCACGTTGGGCGCGGGCTGCCGCTCGAAGAGCTGGCGCGCAAGCTCGACCTGTCGCCGCGCCAGCTCGAACGGCTGTTCAAGGCCGGCACGGGCAAGAGCCCGCAGGCTTATGCGAAGCAGATCCGCGTGCGCACGGCCGCGTGGCTGTTGACGAGCTCGGAGCGCACCGTCGCCGACATCGCATCGAGCTGCGGATTCTCCGACGCGTCGCATCTGGGCCGCGAATTCCGCAAACAGTTCGGCGTCGCGCCGATGGCGTTCCGCGAGCAGCGCGGCGCACTGCCCGCCGACGATTCGTATGGCGCGTTCGGCGAGACCTTTCCGGGGCGCGTCGAGGTCTACTGAGGCCGTCGCAGCTACCGCGCCCGCCGGGCCCCTGCGCCTCTGCTTGGGCGAAGCGGCGCGCCCTTCTCACGTGCCCTGTCGATTGTCCGCATGGCGTTTTTGCACCAATGCCGGTCGCTAATCGGCAGTTCCCGCGGAAATTGCCCCCCGACAATCGCTCGCAGGAGCACCCGCGGTAGCACCATTCGCGGGCGCGCCTTCCCGCAAGCACTTACACCGAGCCGGCACCCATGCAGCTTAGGATTCCGCCCCTGCGCGGACCGGCCATCGACACGAGATGGAGAGCAACTTGAACAAAAGCAAAATCTTTCTGGCAGCAGGGCTCCTCTTCGCATCGGCCGGCGCGTTCGCGCAGAGCAGCGTAACGCTGTTCGGCTCGCTCGACGAAGGGCTGAACTACACGAACAACGTCGGCGGCAAGCACGCGTTCCAGATGGCTAGTATCGACCTCGTCACGAGCCGCTGGGGCCTGAAAGGCACGGAAGATCTCGGCGGTGGCCTGCATGCGCTGTTCGACCTCGAAAGCGGCTTCAACATGGAAAGCGGCCAAGCCGCATACGGCGGGCGCCTGTTCGGCTATCAATCGTACGTCGGCCTCGCGTCCGATTCGTTCGGCACGCTCACGGTCGGACGTCAGTTCGACACCGTGGCCGACACGATCGCACCGCTCACGGCCAACGGCAACTGGGCCGGCTATCTGTTCTCGCATCCGATCGACAACGACAACACCGACGCCACGTTCCACGCGAGCAATTCCGTCAAGTACACGAGCACCGCCTGGAACGGCCTGACGGGCACCGCGACGTACGGCTTCAGCAATCAACCGGGCGGCTTCGCGCAGAACCGCATGTACGGCGTGGGGCTCAAGTACACGCACGACACGCTGAACGTGGCAGCCGTCTATGAAGATCTCTCGCACCCCGGCACGACGGGCAACGGTGCGCTCGCGGCCGACGACACGGGCTTCGTGGCGGGCAACCAGAAGATCTACGGCATCGGCGCGGGTTATGGCATCGGGCCCGCCACGGTGAACGCCGTGTACACGCACGTGAACCTCGACGATCCTTCGGCGTCGGGCTATATCGGCAGCCTCGGCACGGGCACGAGCTCACTGAAATTCGACAACATCGAAGCGAACCTGCAATACAACCTGACCTCGGCGCTGTTCGTCGGCGGTATGTATACGTACACGCGTGCGCGCTTCACGGGCGCGACCGGTGAGTCCTCAATGCACTGGAACCAGGTGGGCTTGATGGCGCAGTACAACCTGTCGAAGCGCACGGGCGTGTATGCGCAGGCCGTTTATCAGAAGGTGTCGGCGGGTAATACGGGCACGGCGCTCGACTATGCGTACATTCCGGGTTCGGCGGGGGTTTCGTCCACTACGAATCAGGTGGTCGGACGCGTTGCGATCACGCATACGTTCTGAGGCGCGGGATCTTTCTCGTTTGGCGAGTGGCCTGCGGGATGTGGGCCACAAAAAACAAGACCCGGTTTGACCGGGTCTTTTTCTTTGCGATATACGTATCCGGGCGGTCAGCAGGGCTCAATGAGCGTTGTGGCAAGCTCCGGAGCCAAAATAACATTGAAGCTGTGAAAGACGTTACGTAGATATTTTGATAACCCATGCGCGCGTCTACCCGGATACTGCACAAAAGACGCGACCCATCCACATAATCTGTCCGAGATCGGCCAAAAGCAGACGTTCTACAGTACCACCAAGCTCGTCGGCCTGATTGCGTATGGTTCAATGACCTGCGCCATCTGACGATTGCGCAAGCCCGGCTAGGCGCGATAACGCGATCATGGACGAACATGACGCCTGTCGCTCGACTCAGACCAATCATGCCAGCTCATGCCGATGCAAACAGCGCTTATGCGAAGCGCTTCAATGCCGTACTCGCGTACATCGAGATGAACCTCGATGGCGACCTGTCTGTGGACGCGCTAAGTCGCGTTGCGAATTTTTCGAAATTCCATTTCCATCGGCAGTTTGCCGCCTACGTGGGGATGCCAGTCGCACGCTACGTGCAGTCGATGCGTTTGCGACGGGCTGCCCGTCGCCTAGCGGCACGAGAGCCCTGCTCGGTACTCGATGCCGCGTTCTGCGCGGGATTCGACAGTCCCGAATCCTTCAGCCGAGCATTCAAGCGTGCGTTCGGCATGGCACCGAGTTCCTTTCGGAAACAACCGAATTGGCAGATCTGGAGCGCGACGCTTGTAGCCCCTTATCTTTCAAGGAAACTCACCATGCAAATACGAATCGTCGATTTCTCGGCAACTCGCGTTGCCGCACTGGAACATAACGGGTCGCCCGGGCTTGTCGGCGAAAGCGTGCGCAAGTTCGTCGACTGGCGCATGCAAAGCGGGCAATCCCCCATTGCATCGAGCAGAACGTTTGGTATCCCGCATAACAATCCGGACACGACTCCTGCGGATGAATTCCGCTTCGATATCTGCGGGGAAATCCACGAACCCGTCGCGCCGAACGTCCATGGTGTTCGCGAGTCCCTCATTCCCGGTGGTCGATGTGCGGTGATTCGGCATGTCGGGTCGACCGACCACATCGGGGAGACCATTTATCCACTCTACCGCGATTGGCTTCCCGCCAGTGGAGAAGAGCTGCGGGATCATCCGCTGTTCTTTCATTACCTGAGCGTCTTCCCGGAAACGCCGCAGGATCAGTGGCAAACCGACATCTACGTTCCTCTCAAGTGACGGAAGACGATTTGCCGTGGAGGCCTTGTGGTTGGTGAACACTACATCTGGCTAGCCGCAAGGGCCACTCCACGCAAGTCCTGGATTTTTATTATGTGTCGCCGCAAAAACCGGGGCGCATTACGCGCCCCAGGACGCCCCATCCCTTCGCTCAATGCGAAGCGATATAAGCCTTCACAGCCGCCAGCCCGTCCTTCCCATCGATCGTCTGCACGCCAGCCAGCCATTGGTCGAGCACCTGCGGATTGGCCTTGAGCCACGCGAGCGCGGCCTGGTTCGGATCCGTCTGGTTCATGATCGGCACCATCACGCGGTTCTCGATCTCGGTCGTGAAGTGCAGGTTGTCGACGAGCTTCGCCGCGTTCGGACAGCGCGCCGCGTAGTCGGTCGAGGTCGCCGTGAACACCTTCGCCTCGCCGTAGTTCGGGCCGAACACGTCGTCGCCGCCGGTCAGGTAGTCGAGCTTCATCTGCACGTTCATCGGATGCGGCTCCCAGCCGAGGAACACGATCCACTTCTTGTCGCGGATCGCGCGGTTCGCCTGCACCAGCATGCCCGCTTCGCTCGATTCGACGAGCTTGAACTTGCCGAGCCCGTACTCGTTGGTGTCGATCATCTTCTTGATCAGCGCGTTGCCGTCGTTGCCGGGCTCGATGCCGTAGATCTTGCCGTCGAGCTTGTTCGCGTATTTCTGGATGTCGGCGAACGACTTGAGGCCGCCCTGATACACGTAGTCGGGCACCACGAGCGTGTACTTGGCGCCCGTCAGATTGGCGGCCGGCAGCACCTTGATCGAACCCGCATCCGTGAACGGCTTGATCATCGGGTCCATCGAGGGCGACCAATAGCCGAGGAACACGTCGAGCTGCTTGTTCTTGAGCCCCGCGAACGTGATCGGCACCGACGCGACCGTCTTGGTCGGATGGTAGCCGAGGCCCGTAAACACCGTGGAAGCGAGCCCGGTCGTGGCGGCGATGTCGGTCCAGCCCACGTCCGCGAAACGGACGTCCTTGCAGGTGGCCCCGTCGGCCGCCCACGCAGTCGAGGCGGCGGTCAATAGGCAAGCGGCCAGAACAGTCATACGGCTTTTCATGCATCTTCTCCTTGGTTTGCGGGGCTAATGATGATCCGCTGCTTCGAGCAAGTCGAGCGTGGCAGCATGGAACGGGGTGGCGGCATGTGCGTCCTGGCGTCGCTCGGCGCTCGGCGCATGACCGAATTGGGCGCGGTACGCCTTGCTGAAATGGCACGGCGAATGGAAGCCGCACGCGGCCGTGACCTGCGCGATCGACACGTCGCTCATGCGCAGCAGTTCGCGCGCGCGGCGCAGGCGCAGCGACAGATAGTAATGCGTGGGCGACACCTTCAGATAGACCTTGAACATGCGCTGCAAGTGGCGCTGCGACAAACGCACGAGGCGCGCGAGCTCCTCGAGCGACAGCGGCTCCTCGATGTTCGCCTCCATCAGCCGCACGGCCTCGATCAGTTCCGCGCGCGAGAAGCCGACGCGCGCATCGACGGGAATCGGCTGCCGGTCGCTGTCGCTGCGGATGCGTTCGAGAATGAATTGCTCGGACACCCGCGCGGCCAGGTTTTCGCCGAAGCGCATGGCGACGAGCTTCAGCATCAGATCGAGCGGCGCCGTGCCGCCCGTGCAAGTCAGGCGTTCGCGGTCGATCACGAACAGCTCGTCGGCGAACCGCACTTGCGGAAACGCCTCGTGCAGCGCGCTCAGGTTTTCCCAATGCACGCTGCAGTGATAGCCGTCGAGCAAGCCGGCCGACATCAGCGCATACGCGCCCGTGCACAAGCCGCCGAGCGGCACGCCGCGCGCCGCGGCTTCGCGCAGCACGTCGAGCACGGCGTCCGTCACGACGTCGCGGATCTGCGTGCCGCCGCACACGATCAGCACGTGCGGCCAGCCGGCGTCGTCGAGCGTCTGCGTCGGGCGCACCGTAATACCGTTGCTGGCCGGCACGGGCGCACCGTCGAGCGACAGCACGGACCAGCGGTAGTGCGTTTCGCGCGACAGGTAGTTGGCCATGCGCAGCACTTCGAGCGCGTTCGTGAACGCGATCATCGAGAAGTTCGGCAGCGTCAGAAACCCGAAATGCGCGATCGACGACAAGCTTGGCGCCGGAACCGGAACAGACCGCATCGCGCACTCCAGGTGGCAGGGATGAGTTCGGCCGCCGCGAAGGTCCCGATGGACTTTCGCGGGGTACGGCCAGTGCATTGAGAAACGCTTGAGATCGAGCCTGCGGGCCAAGGTCCGACGACGGGCCCGCGTACCGGCGCTCAGCTTTGCGCGGCGACCGCTTCGGGACGGCGCAGCACGTTGCGCAACCCCGCGAAGCGCGGCGCGGGCGCCGTGCCGGGCGTGCGGCCGAAGCTTTCGGTGATGCGGTCGAGGATGATCGCGAGCAGCACGACCGACAGGCCGCTTTCGAACCCGAGCCCGATGTCGAGACGCTGGATGCTCGACAGCACGTCGTTGCCGAGACCGCCGGCGCCGACCATCGACGCGATGATCACCATCGACAGCGCCATCATGATGGTCTGGTTCACGCCCTGCATGATCGACGGCAGCGCATTCGGGAATTGCACCTTGTAGAGCAGCTGCCACGGCGTGCAGCCGAACGCCTGGCCCGCCTCGACGATCTCGCGGTTGACCTGGCGGATGCCGAGGCTCGTCAGGCGCACCGCGGGCGGCATCGCGAAGATCACGGTCGAGAGAATCCCCGGCACGCGCCCGAGGCCGAACAGCATCGCGGCCGGAATCAGGTACACGAACGCGGGCATGGTCTGCATCAGATCGAGGATCGGCCGCACGATGGCCGCCGCGTACTTGCTCTTGGCGGTCCAGATGCCGAGCGGGATGCCGAGCAGCAGGCTGATGATGGTGGAAGACAGCGTGAGGCCAAGCGTGACCACGGTCTGATCCCAGAAGCCCGTGCCGTAGATCAGGAACAGCGACGCGCCCGCGAACAGCGCGAAGCGCCAGCCCACACGCCATAGGCCCACGCCGACGAACAGCGCCATCATGAGCCACATCGGGATCGCCTGCAGGCCATGTTCGACCATGGCCGCGAAGCCCTCGATCACCGCGCCGATCGCATCGAACGTGCTTGCGTCGTAGTCGAGCAGATAGTGGACCGCGTGATCGACCCATCTGCCGAGCGGAATGAATTCAGACATGTGCCCCCCTGCTGCGGGTAATCGTTTTCAGAATCGCCGCTTGATCGATCGAGCCGCAGTAGCGCTGCTCCTCGTCGACCACGGGCAAGGCCGTCGAACATGCGCACACGCGCGACACGATCTGGTCGAGCAGCGCGCCGCGCGCGATGCATTAGATCTCGCGCAGCGAGGGCGTCGCGCTGCCGAGCGCGTCGCGCGTGACGAAGCCGCGGATGCGGCGTTCGGCATCGAGCACGAACGCGTATTGCGCGCTGCCGTTCAGCGAAGCCTCGACGTGCGGCCGGTCGAAATGGCTCACGAGCGGCACGGCGTTGGTGCGCATCAGGTCGCCCGCGGTCAGGTAGCGGCTCGTGTCCACGCCCTCGAAGAACGCGCGCACGTAGGCGTCGGCCGGATTCGCGATGATTTCCTGCGGCGTGCCGATCTGCACGAGCCGGCCGCCTTCCATGATCGCGATGCGCGTGCCGATGCGCAGCGCCTCCTCGAGATCGTGCGAGACGAACATGATGGTGCGGCGCTGGGTTTTCTGGAGTTCGAGCAGGACGTTCTGCATCTCCTTGCGCTTGAGCGGATCGAGCGCCGAGAACGCTTCGTCCATGATCATCAGCGAAGGATTGACGGCCAGCGCGCGCGCGAGGCCCACGCGCTGCTGCATGCCGCCCGACAGTTCCGCGGGCAGCTTGCGCGCGAACGCGGCCAGGCCGACCTGTTCGAGCACCTCCATCGCGCACCGCTCGCGTTCCTTGCGCGGCACGCCCGCGACTTCGAGGCCGAACGCGGCGTTCGACAGCACGGTGCGCTGCGGCATCAGCGCGAACGACTGGAACACCATGCTCATCTCGTTGCGGCGCAGCGCGGTCAACTCCGAGCGGCGTGCCGAGGCGATGTCCTGCCCGTCGATCACCACCTTGCCAGAGGTCGGTTCGACCAGGCGGTTGATGAGCCGGATCAGCGTCGACTTGCCCGATCCCGACAACCCCATCAGCACGAAGATCTCGCCGTGTTTGACGTCGAACGAGACGTTGTGCACGCCGACCACATGACCGGTTTTGGCGAACACTTCGTCTTTCGACGCGCCGTTCGCCAGCATCTCTCGAGCTAATTTCGGGTTATCTCCGAAAACCTTACACAGGTTTTCAACCACGACCTTTGAAGCATTCATCGAGCCGCTCTCCTGGTGGTGCGAATCGATTCGCACAGTGTGTGTATATATTTCTCATTTAAAAAACTGAACCAGCCGACGAACTCAACACG
>CAUPOD010000104.1:0-7641 GCA_963512745.1 uncultured Burkholderia sp.
CCGCTGCACGAGCCGCCGCGGTCGAGCGCGAGCACGAGTCCAGGCCGCTCGGGCGTGCCGCGGTTCACGCGCGACCACAGATACAGCCCGCGGTGATAGCCGTGCACGCGCGCGCGCACCATCTCCACGGCCGGCACCTGCGGATTCCAGATCAGCGAGCCGTAGCCGAAGATCCACAGGTCGTCGGCGCCGTTCCAATCGGCCAGCGCCGCGTCGAGCGATTCGGCCAGCTCGGCGTCGCTGAGCAGCCGCCCCGCATCGATCGGCGGCGGATACGCGCACATGGGCGCGGCGGAGCGATCCACGGCGCGCCGCTCAGACGTACGGATTGGGGAAGCCGAGCAGATCGAGGATCTCGATTTCGAGCGCCTCCATCTCGGCCGCGTCGGCTTCGCCGCGTTCGTGGTCGTAGCCTTGCGCGTGGAGCGCACCATGTACGAGCAGATGCGCGTAATGCGCGATCAGCGGCTTGCCTTGCTCGCGCGCTTCCTTCTCGACTACGGGGCAGCACAGCACGAGGTCGCTCGACAGCGTGCCGTCGGGCAGGTCGCCGTAGCTGAAGGTCAGCACGTTGGTCGGGTAGTCCTTGTGGCGGTACTGCTCGTTCAGCGCGCGGCCTTCCTTGGCGCCGACGAAGCGCACCGTCAGCGCCGCGTTGCCGAACAGGCTGTGGCCGAGCCACTCGGCGATCAGTTTGCGCTTGGGCAGCGTCTTGCGCTGCGTGCCGCCGATCTCGTCGCCGTATTGCACGGACAGGTCGAGCACGAGGTCTTCGTTGTGCACGGCCGGGCGCTTGCGGTGCGCGTCGAGCTCGTCGTCGAACGCATCGTCGCCGGCGATGTGCAGGATGTCGTCGAGATCCTCGGGCAACTGCTCGGTGAATACGTGCAGCGTGAGGCTGTCGAAGTGCTCGGGGCGCACGAGCAGCGTCGCGCGCTGCTGCGGATCGGCGTGCTGCGCGACCACGGCGATGGCGGCTTCGCCGGCCTCGCCGCTCAAGTCGAAGTGCAGCGTGCGGCCGCCCGCGAATTCGATCTGCAGCGTCTGGGCCGTGACGGGCACGGTCTTGCGGCCGTCGTACAGCGACACGCGCGGCGCGTTGCGCTGGGGCAGCGCCGGCGTGGCGGACACGTAGCCCGCATCGGCCTGCGGCGCATTGCCCGCTTTCGCGCGTTTGGGCGTTTTCACGGCTTTGGCCGGTTTGGCGGTCTTCGCGGTTTTGACGGCCTTGGCGGTTTTAGCGGGTTTGGCTGCTTGCGCGGCCTTGGCGCCCGCCGGCGTGTCGGCCGGCAGGCCCGCTGCCAGCGGAGCCCGAGCGGTCTGCCGGGTTCCCGGGGACGGGGCGGCGCCGTTTTGCGGCGCGTTCGGGAGCGGATTGCTGCGAGACGATTTCTTCTTCATGGCAAGAGAATCTCAAACGGCTGAGCGAGCGAGTGTCGGTCGATAATCGGGCCCGGGCCCGGATGGAGGACGGCCGGTTGCGGACGGCCGGTTGCGGACGGCCGGTTGCGGACGGCCGGTTTCGGACGGCCGGTTGCGGATGCCCGGTTTCAGGTGTCCTTGTGCTGCAAGTGGTACTCGTCGTAAGCCTCGACGATGCGCGCCACGAGCGGATGGCGCACCACGTCCGCGCTCGTGAAGCGCGTAAGCGCGATGCCGCGTACCTTGTCCAGCACCTGCTGCGCCTCGATCAGGCCGCTCTTGTGGCCGCGCGGCAGGTCGATCTGCGTAGTGTCGCCGGTGATCACGGCCTTCGAGCCGAAGCCGATGCGCGTCAGGAACATCTTCATCTGTTCGGGCGTGGTGTTCTGCGCCTCGTCCAGAATGATGAACGCGTGATTGAGCGTGCGCCCGCGCATGTACGCGAGCGGCGCGATCTCGATCATCTGGCGCTCGAACATCTTGGCGGTCTTGTCGAAACCGAGCAGGTCGTAGAGCGCATCGTAAAGCGGCCGCAGATACGGGTCGACCTTCTGCGACAAATCGCCGGGCAGGAAGCCCAGGCGCTCGCCCGCCTCGACCGCGGGGCGCGTGAGCACGATCCGTTTGACCTGATCGCGCTCGAGCGCATCGACGGCGCAGGCCACGGCCAGATAGGTCTTGCCCGTGCCGGCCGGCCCGATGCCGAACGTCACGTCGTGCGAGAGAATCTGCTTCAGATACTCGCGCTGCATCGGCGTGCGGCCGCGCAGGTCGGCGCGGCGCGTGTAGAGCTTGGGATTGTCCTCGCCGCCTTCGTCGCCGCCGAGGTCCACCACGGGCGCGTCGAACGGACGGTCGGGGTTGTTGCGGAAGCGCACGTCGATCTCGGCGTTGTCGTCGCCCGGCGCCGCGCGGTTCTTGTCCTCGGTGCGCAGCGGATGCGCGAACTCGACGAGCGCGAGCTGGATGTCGTCGAGCGAGAGCGGGTCGGCCGACCGGTTGTAGAACGTTTCGAGCGCGTTCAGCGCGAGCTTCGCGCCGCGGCCCCGGATCGTGATGCGGTGGCTGCGCCGCGAGAGCGTCACGTCGAGCGCCTGTTCGATCTGCCGCAGGTTCTCGTCGAGCGGCCCGCACAGATTGGCGAGGCGCGCGTTGTTATCGCGCGGCGCGGTGAATTCGAGGGCTGGTGAGTTTTTCAAAGTGACGTCGAGTCTCGGGTACGGGTCGAAAGTGGTTCAACGGGCATTCAATGCGCGAGCACGAGTTCGCCGCGCAGCGAATGCGGATACGCATGCACGATCTTAACCTCGATCATCTGGCCGATCAGCCGGGCGTGCGACGCGAGCGGCGCGGGGAAATTCACCACGCGGTTGTTCTCGGTGCGGCCGGCCAGTTCGTTCGGGTCCTTGCGCGACGGACCCTCGACAAGGATACGCTCGATCCGGCCCACCATCGACGCGCTGATGCGCGCGACGTTCTCCTCGATCGTCGCCTGCAGGTGCTGCAGACGGCGCAGCTTGACCTCGCGCGGCGTGTCGTCCTCGAGGTTGGCCGCGGGCGTGCCGGGGCGCGGGCTGTAGATGAACGAGAAGCTCGTGTCGTAGCTCATTTCCTCGACGAGCTTCATCGTTTTCTCGAAATCCTCCTCGGTCTCGCCGGGGAAACCGATGATGATGTCGGTCGACAGCGACAGGTCCGGGCGGATCGCGCGCAGCTTGCGGATCACCGATTTGTACTCGAGCACCGTGTAGCCGCGCTTCATCGCCATCAGCACACGGTCCGAGCCGTGCTGCACGGGCAGATGCAGGTGGCTCACGAGTTTCGGCACCTTGGCGTAGGTGTCGATCAGGCGCTGCGTGAATTCCTTCGGGTGCGAGGTCGTGTAGCGGATGCGCTCGATGCCGGGGATGTCGGCCACGTATTCGATGAGCGTCGCGAAATCGGCGATCTCGCCCGCGCCTTGCGTGAGTTCGCCGCGGTAGGCGTTGACGTTCTGGCCGAGCAGCGTGACTTCGCGCACGCCTTGGTCGGCGAGACCCGCGATTTCGGTCAGCACGTCGTCGAGCGGGCGCGAGACTTCGTCGCCGCGCGTGTACGGCACGACGCAGTAGCTGCAGTACTTGCTGCAGCCTTCCATGATCGACACGAATGCGCTCGGGCCGTCGACGCGCGCGGGCGGCAGATGGTCGAACTTCTCGATTTCGGGAAACGTGATGTCCACCTGGGCGCGGCCGCTCTCGCGGCGCGCGTCGATCATCTGCGGCAGGCGGTGCAGCGTTTGCGGGCCGAACACGAGATCGACGTACGGTGCGCGCGCGACGATCGCCGCGCCTTCCTGGCTCGCCACGCAGCCGCCGACGCCGATCAGCAGACCGGGGTTGGCTTCCTTGAGCTCGCGCACGCGGCCGAGATCGGAGAACACCTTCTCCTGCGCCTTTTCGCGCACGGAGCAGGTGTTGAAGAGGATGACGTCCGCGTCTTCCGGATTGTCGGTTTTGACGAGGCCCTCGGCGGCGTTGAGCACGTCCACCATCTTGTCCGAGTCGTACTCGTTCATCTGGCAGCCGAAGGTTTTTACGTAGACTTTCTTGGTCATGGTGGGTGCGCCGTTCACAGTGGTTGACCTGGGGGCGTCCGGTTATGGGGAATGGGAGCGCCGCCATGCGGCGGCGCGCACGCGCCGGTTGATAGGGCGTGAACGGGGCAGGGCGGTGCTGGAATAGCTCGCTATTATAACTTTGGCGAGTCGGGCGTTGGGATCGGCGGCGGCGGGCGCTGGCGCCCCGGCCGCCGGTCCGCCCGGCCGCCGCCAAGAACCTATAGCTTCCCTTCCATCGCGGCTTCGACGAGCGCCGGCAGCTCTCGCATCGAACGCATCGTGTGCGAGAAACCGAGCGTGTGCAGCGTGGTTTCGTAATCTCGCGGCACGTGGCTTCCGCCCGCGAACGCGATGGTCCGCATGCCGGCCGCGCGCGCCGCGGTCAGCCCCGAGAGGCTGTCCTCGATCACGAGGCAGCGTGCCGGTGCGACGCCGAGCACCGCGGCCGCGTGCAGGTAGAGATCGGGATAGGGCTTGGGGCGCGCGACCTGATCGGCGCTGAAGATGTGCTCGCCGAACAGATCCTCGAGATCCGTGCGCGCGAGCGACAGGCGTACGCGCGCACCATGGCTGTTCGACGCCACCGCGCGCGGCAGCGGCACCCGCAGCAACGCGTCGCGCACGCCCGGGATCGGCTGCAGCGAGCGCGCGAGCTCGGCTTCGGTGCGTTGTTCGACGGTGCGCAGGAAGTGCTTCGGCAGCTTGATGCCGTAGCGCGTTTCCAGGTTCGTCAGGAAGCGCGAGGTCCGCTGGCCGAATGCCGTCTTGACCTCGGCGGTGAAATCGATCGCCGGAAAACTGACGCCGAGCGCATGCAGCAACACCCGCTCGGCAATCGACTCGCTGTCGACGAGCACCCCGTCGCAGTCGCAAATAAGTTGATCGAGCATGCGGCGAGTGTAACCGACATCGCTGGCGCCACAGCGCCCTCCAGCCGTGGCCGAGCGGCGCCGAAGCCGGCGCGGCACGCATGGCCGCGTCGAGCGCGGCCGTACGGGCTGCGGCGACTCGCCGCGATCGGACGCGCCTTTCCGCGCTATCCCAAATAATTTATGAAAATTTACGAAAACCGGACCTTGATCGAACGCAAGGTCGCATCGCCGAATTCGGTGACGCAGTAGCGGCGCCCCGAACCCAGCGCTTCGAGTTTGACGAGTTGCTGCTCGAGCAGCGCGTCGAGTTCGTCCCGGTCCATATTGGCTTGCTCGGGTGCATCCTTGACTAGCAGCAGCGTGGCAAATTCATGCGGACTCAGCATCGTTCTCCCCTCCTTGATCTCGGTGCTGTGAACAGATCGAACACCGCCGTGCGGGTTCTTAGCGAGGTGCTGGCGCGCAGTGGGAGCGGCACTGCGGGCAGCGGACCGGGCCGGCGCCTTGAGCGCGCAACACGAGCGCTGCGCCGGGGAACTGGAGTGTAGGCGAGCGTCCGGCGATCTTCAAACCGGTCCCGCATAATTTTTTCCTTGACAGGCCCGGGTCTGGGAGGCGGGTGGCGTCTGCGCGCAACTTCTTGATTTCACTTGAAGTTTTGGATGCGATGCAGCATCCGCGCAACGTTTCGAGGGGGGCGTCTACATTTAGCAATAAAAGGGAATGAACTGCGCGCCTTGGTCTATGTCGTATATCGTTAAGATGTGCGTGACAGCGGGGTGACAGCAGAGTTACGCGAGTCCGGATACCATGAACGAATCAGGCGCGGATCAACAAGCGCCGTGTCGAATCTCATTGAACAAATATTTCGTCGCGACTTGCGGCTTGCCCGGCTCCGGGCGTGCCGCGCGGCCGCGGCGCCCGGGAGTTCATCATGCAAGCTGAGGATACGAGGCAGGCGATGCCATGGCGCATCGAGGACATCGACCTATCGCGCATCGACCGCGCCAAGGCGGCGGCCGACGAGGATCTGGTGCTGCTGCTGTGCGCGGCATCGTTCGTCGAGAGCGGCTCCGATCTCTACACCACCAATCTGAGCGAGTTTTTCGCGGGCGACGAAGAAGTGGCGCTCTGGCTGAACCGTCATTGGGAGCAGGAAGAGCTGCAGCACGGGCGGGCGCTGAAGGCATACGTCACGCACGTGTGGCCCGAGTTCGACTGGGACCGCGCGTTCGACGCCTTCTTCGCCGAATACTCGAAAACGTGCTCGGTCGAGGCGTTCGAGAAAACGCGCGCGCTCGAGATGGTCGCGCGCTGCGTGGTCGAAACGGGCACGGCCACGCTCTACCGCGCGATCAACGATTGCTGCGACGAGCCCGTGCTCAAGCAGATCACCGAATACATCCGCACCGACGAAGTGCGCCATTACAAGCACTTCTACCGCTTCTTCAAGAAGTACAACGAGATCGAGGGCAACGGCCGTCTGAAGGTGCTCGGCGCCTTGGCGCGGCGGCTGCTCGAGATCCGCAACGAGGATTCCGAGATCGCGCTGCGCCACGTGTTCGCCGAACGCTACCGCGGCGGCAGCGCCGATCCGTCCGTGCAGCGCGCGCGCACGATGCGCATCAACGCGCTCGTGCGCCGCAATCTGTCGGCCGACATGTGCGTGAAGATGCTGCTCAAGCCGCTCGACCTGCCCGCGCGGATCCAGCCGAGCGTGCATTATCCGATCGCGAAGTTTACGCAGCACGTGCTGTTTCGGTGAGCGTGCCGGGTCGAGCGGGGCGCGGATGCTCCTGAGCATGTCCTGCTGCGTGGCGCGCTCGGCGCCGTTTGAACGCGCCGCGCCGAACGGTGCGGGCTTCGGCGCGGCGGCCAGCGGGGCAGGCGCCTAGCGGTGCGGCGGCATCCCGGGCGCGCTGCGGTCGGCCCGCGTTACATTGAGACCAAGAGACCCGGTGCCCGATACTTCTTCTTCCCCCGTCTTGCAGCGTTTCACGTTCGATGCGTGGCCCGAGCCATTTCGCGCGCGTATGAGCGGCGCGTCGCCGTGCGCCGGGGACGGCTGGACTGTCTCGCTGAACGTGATCGACACGGCGTGCGCTCCGCCCGTCGTGCGCACCGCGCTGCTCAGCGCGGGCGAGTGCTATGCGTCCGGCCCGCGCATGTTGCGCGTGGCGCTTTGGCCCGCGTCGCGCACTACGCACGCGCTGCGCGGGCAGGGCGCCGCGGCCTTGAACTGGGTCGAGGCGGGTGCGTTCCATCAGGCGCAGACGGCCGCCACCTATCTCGGAGAATTGCCGTGCGGGCTCGCGTGCTTCGCGCTGCGTCTCGATAGCGGCGAGGCGCAGCGCGTGCCGTATGCGGAATTGCGCAGCGGCATCCGCTTCGAGTTGGGCGGCGCGCGCGCCGAGGTGCTGGCGCGCTGGGCGCGCCAGATCGAGGAGATGCGCGCGCTGGGGTAGGGGATGAAGGCGCCGCGAAGCTGAACGGGGCGGCGCGGATATGCGGTCCGGCGGCTGAGCGGCCCAACAGGCTCACTTTCCGGCGACCCGGCAATCAGGCAACCCTGCATTCAGGCAGCCCGACACTCGCACAGTGCGATGCTGATGCACGCGCCCGGCGCTTCGCTCCGGGCGCGTGCCGCGATCTCAATGACCGCGCTGAGCGTTGCGCGTCGGACGGCTACGGTTTGCATGCGCGCTGCCGGCCGGGCGTTGTCCGCTCGGCGCACCGCCCGCGCGCGGC
>CAUPOD010000105.1:0-7615 GCA_963512745.1 uncultured Burkholderia sp.
ATACATGCACATATATTCTTCATGGCGACCATTTCGTAGTGTTCGCGGTGTGTGAAGTCGCGGTTACGTTTTAACTTATAGTTTATACGCGGGGGCGGGGCGAGCCGAGTGCTCGCCCCGCCCGTTTGCTTCTAGGCTAGACTTCTGCGGGCATCGCGCCGCTTCGAACCAGGAAAGACGAGTCGATCATGACCAGAAAACGTAGTACGCCCAACCGCAACGTCCAGCTCGCCGATCAGATCCAGCGCGATCTGTCCGAATTGGTCATGCGTGAAGTGAAGGACCCGCGCATCGGCATCGTGACTTTTCAGAGCGTCGAACTGACGCCCGATTATGCGCACGCCAAGGTGTTTTTCACGGTGCTGACCGGCGATCCGCTCGCGACGCAAGAAGCGCTCAATCATGCGGCCGGCCACCTGCGCAATCTGCTGTTCAAGCGGTTGCACATCCATACGGTGCCGCAGCTGCATTTCACTTACGACGAGACCACCGAGAAGGCGCTCGAAATGTCGCGCCTGATCGACACCGCCAACGCTTCGCGCGCCAAAGACGATTAAACGTTCGGCGCCGCGCATACAGAATCGACCGTTTTCATGACTGTACCGTCACGTCCGCGCGTGCCGCGCCGCGCGCTCGACGGCGTGTTGCTGCTCGACAAGCCGCTTGGCCTGTCGAGCAACGACGCGCTCGTGCGCGCGAAGCGTCTTTATCAAGCGCTCAAGGCCGGCCATACCGGCACGCTCGATCCGCTCGCCACGGGGCTCTTGCCGCTGTGTTTCGGCGAGGCGACCAAGTTCTCGCAGGATCTGCTCGAGGCCGACAAGACCTATGAAGCGACCATGCGGCTCGGCGCGCGCACCGCGACCGGCGATGCCGAGGGCGAGGTGATCGAGACGGCCGAGGTGCATTGCGACGAGGCCGCCGTGGCCGCCGCGATGCAGGCATTTCTCGGCGAGATCGTGCAAATCCCCCCGATGTACTCGGCGCTCAAGCGCGACGGCAAGCCGCTCTACGAGTACGCGCGCGCGGGGCAAACGGTCGAACGAGAAGGGCGCAGCGTGACGATTCACGCGCTCGAACTGCTCGAATGCGCGCTGCCCGACGTACGGTTCCGCGTGACGTGCAGCAAGGGCACTTACGTGCGCACCTTGGCCGAGGATATCGGCGCGGCGCTCGGCTGCGGCGCGCATTTGATTGCGCTGCGCCGTACCGGTGTGGGCAGTCTGACGCTCGAACACGCGGTCACGCTGGAGCAGCTCGACGCACTCGATCAGGCCGCGCGCGATGGGCGGCTGCAGCCCGTCGATGCGTTGCTGTCCACGTTCGAGGCTGTGCACTTGGCGCCTGCGCTCGCCCAGCGGTTTTTGCATGGGCAGCGTCTGAAGCTATCCGAATGCGGCGGCCTCGGGTTTGCGCAGGACGAGCGGGTGCGCGTCTATGACGAGACCGGGCGACTGCTCGGCGTCGCGCGCGCCGCGAACGGCGTGCTTGCGCCGGAACGGCTCGTCGTGACGGCGGCCTGAGCTCGGCCGCCGCCGGGGCGGCTCGCATCAGAACGTTGCCCAATCGTCGTCGGAATCGACGGCTGCCGTAGCCGGGATCTTGCTGGCGACGGCAGGGCGCGGCGCGGCCTTTGCTGGCGTCGCGCTGCGCGGTGCGGGTGCGTTGGCGGTCGTGGCGGCAGCGGTTGCGAGCGCGGTTGAGCCTGTGGCCGATGCGGTGCCTGCCGCACTTCCGGTGAGTGCCGTGGAAGGGCCGCCGGCGGCAGCCGTTTTAACGGCCGCGCTGGGCTGAACGACGCGAGTCGCAGGCGCGGGCGTTTGCGGCGTCTGCTTCGCCGCAAGCGGGGCCGGCATGGGCACAGTTGCCTGTTCCCCACGCGGCGCAGCCGCGATCGTGAACGCCGCCACGGCTTCGGTCAGCTTGTGCGCTTGGTCTTCGACCGATTGCGCGGCCGCAGCCGCTTCCTCGACCAGCGCGGCGTTCTGCTGCGTGACTTGATCCATTTGCCCCACGGCTTGATTGACTTGTTCGATCCCGAGCGCCTGCTGCTCCGACGCAGCGGCAATCTCGCGGATCAGAACCGCCACCTGGCGCACGACCTCGCGCACTTCGCTCGTGGCGCGGCCCGCATCTTCCGCTTCGGCCGCGCCGCGCTTCACCGTGTCGCTCGACACGGCGATCAGCTCCTTGATTTCCTTGGCCGCGCTCGACGCGCGTTGCGCGAGACTGCGCACCTCGCCTGCGACCACGGCGAAGCCGCGTCCTTGCTCGCCCGCGCGTGCCGCTTCGACGGCGGCGTTCAGCGCGAGGATGTTGGTCTGGAACGCGATGCCCTCGATCATCGAGGTGATCTCGGCGATCTTGGCCGAGGCCGTGGTGATCTCGCCCATCGTGCCGACCATGTCCGCGACCGCTTGATTGCCTTGCTCGGAAAGGTCCGCCGCGCGGCCCGAGAGCGTGCTCGCAGTGCGCGCGCTTTCGACGTTCTGGCGCACCGTCGCCGTCAATTCTTCCATGCTGGCTGCCGTTTCCTCGAGCGCCGCGGCTTGCTCCTCGGTGCGCGCCGACAGGTCGGTATTGCCCGCCGCGATTTCGCGCGAGCCGAGGTTGACCGATTCGGCACCCCGGCGCACGTCGCGGATCGTGTGCGAGACGCGCTCGAGCAGCAGATTGAACGCACGCACGGCGGCGCCCGCTTCGTCGTTGCGGCGCACCGCGAGCGACGTGCTCAGGTCGAGCGTGTTGCCGACGTGCTGGAATGCGTCCCGCATCGCATTCAATGCGCCTGTGACGATCGCGTACACCTGCGCGCCGAGCGCGAGCGCGATCAGCAAACCGGCGATCAGCGCGGCCGCGAGCATCCAAGTGGTGGACGCGACCGCCGCGTCGTTCGTTTCGCGCTGCTCGCGGGCGCGCCGCTCTTCGTAATCGGCATGCGCGGCGACGGCGGCCATGACCTTGCCCGACGCGACGTCCACGGCACCCCCGTTCAACAGGATCGCGCGCGCGCCGGGAATGTCGCCGCCGCGCGCCGTCATCATGAAGCCCGCGCGCGCTTGCCGGAAACCGGCGATCGCGACGCGGTCGGCGTCGAACAGCGCATGTTCGTCGGCATTGTCCGGGACGGTGTTCTGGAACGCACGCAGCTCGTCTTCGAGGCGCGCGTCGGTCTTGTGCATGTCGTCCTGAACCGCCGCGCGGTCGCCGTCCTCGACGACGATGTAGCGGTAGTTGAAGCGGCGCAGGCTGTCGATGTCGCCTCGCACGCGGCCGAGCGCTTCGACGGCCGGCAGCGTTTGCGACGCGACCGCGTCGAAGCGCGCGCCCGCCCGATGCAATTGCCAGAGCGCATAACCGCCGACGAACAACAGGGACAGCGATGCGACGACGAGCGTCACCAACAGGCGTTTGGCAATAGTCATATGAACCGGGCGGAAGAGAGGGGCAGCGGCGCGGTAGCGCGGACTGCGGCGATTACCGACGGGTTTAACGTCTTTTCCGCGTGAAACTTGAGTAGGGCTTACGGGGATTGCGCGAAATCCGGAGCGCATGAAAAAGCCGCGCGGCACCCTGGAGGATGCGACGCGCGGCTGGCAGGACTGGGCCGGCGTTCCGCGGCCAGCGGCCCGGAGGATCAGTGCGCGGCGGCAGCCGCCTCCTTGCTCGATGCGCTGCCGCCTCTCTCGGGCTTGGTGATCCAGATCAACGCAATCAGGCCTACGAAGATCAGCGACGACAGATAGAACAGGTCGTTGACGCCGAGCTGCGCGGCTTGCTGGTTGATCACGCTATTGACCAGCCCGCTCGCCTGCTGCGAATTGAGTCCGAGGTTTTGCGCCTGATGCAGCGTCTGCGTGAGCACCGGATTGTTCGCGCCCATCGGCTCGGTGAGCCGCGCGTGGTGGAAGGCGGTGCGGTGATCCCACGCCGTTTCGAAGATCGAGGTGCCGATACCGCCGCACATGATCCGCACGAAGTTCGACAAGCCCGACGCGGCCGGAATGCGATCGGGCGTCAGGCCGACCAGCGTCAGCGACACGAGCGGCACGAAGAAGCCGGCCATGCCGATGCCTTGAATGAAAGTCGGCAGCATCAGCGACCATTGATCGACGCCGGTGGTATAGCGCGAGCGCATCCAAAAGCACAGCGCGAACACCAGGAACGCGGCCGTTGCGATATAGCGCGGATCGGTGCGCGGCAGATAGCGGCCCGTCAGCGGCATCAGCAGCACCGCGAAGAAGCCCACCGGCGCCAGCACGAGGCCCGCCTGCGTGGCCGTATAGCCGAGGTCGGTCTGCAGCCACAGCGGCAGCAGCACGAGATTGCCGAAGTACAGGCCGTAGCCCACCGACAGCGCGACCGTGCCGCCCGTGAAATTACGGCCCTTGAACAACGACAGATCGACGACCGGATACTTCTCGGTCAACTCCCAGATCACGAACGCGACGAACGAAATCGCGGCCGTCAGCGCGAGCACGACGATCGTTGTCGACGAGAACCAGTCGAGATCCTTGCCCTTGTCGAGCATGATCTGCAGCGAGCCGACCCAGATCACGAGCAGCGCGAGGCCGACGCGGTCGATCGGCGCTTGGCGCACCGCCGATTCGCGCTTGCGATAGATCGTCCACGTGACGAGCGCGGCGACGATGCCGACCGGCACGTTCACGTAGAAGATCCACGGCCACGAGTAGTTGTCGGAGATCCAGCCGCCCAGGATCGGGCCGACCACGGGCGCGACCAGCGTCGTCATCGACCACAGCGCGAGCGCCATCGGGGCCTTGGCGCGCGGATAGCTGGCCAGCAGCAGCGATTGCGAGAGCGGAATCATCGGGCCGGCCACCGCGCCCTGCAGTACGCGCGCGGCGAGCAGGAACGGCAGCGACGGCGCGAGCCCGCACAGCCACGACGAGATCACGAACAGCACGATCGAGGCCAGGAACAGGCGTACCTGTCCGATCCGCTGGGTCAGCCAGCCGGTCAACGGCACCGAGATCGCGTTCGCAACCGCGAACGAGGTGATGACCCAGGTGCCCTGGTCCGACGATACGCCGAGGTCGCCCGAGATGGTCGGGATCGCGACGTTGGCGATCGAGGTGTCGAGCACGTTCATGAACACCGCGAGCGACACCGCGATCGTGCCGAGCAGGAGCTGTACGCCCTGCAGCGGCGGATAAGAGGCTTGAGGCTGTGCCATGGTTTCCTTAGCCGACGCCCCGCTCAGGACTTCGGCGCATGCTCCGTGGTGGCGCTGCCGGCGTTGGCCGCGATGATGCGGGCGATCTCGGCGTCGGCCTGGTCGCCGTACTTCGCGAATACGTCGGTTTCGTAGTTCGGATTCGGCACGCTGACGAGCTGCTTGCCGCTTTCGTCCTTGATGTTCACGTTGGCCAGCATCGACAGGCCGACGCGCAGCGGATGGTCAGCGAGCTCTTTCGGATCGAGCGCGATGCGCACCGGCAGGCGCTGCACGACCTTGATCCAGTTGCCCGTCGCGTTCTGCGCGGGCAGCAGCGAGAACGCCGCGCCGGTGCCGGCCGAGAAGCCGACCACGGTGCCGTGATAGACGACCGACGAACCGTAGATGTCGGACGTCAGCTCCACGGGCTGGCCCGCGCGCATGTGCTTGAGCTGGACTTCCTTGAAGTTCGCGTCGACCCACACGGCGTTGAGCGGCACCACCGACATCAGCGGCGTGCCCGGCGACACGCGCTGGCCGACTTGCACGCCGCGCTTCGCGACGTAACCTGTCACGGGCGCCGGCAGCGTGTTGCGCGCGTTGTTCAGATATGCGTCGTGGACCTTGGCCGCGGCAGCCAGCACGTCCGGCTGCGTGGCGACCGTGGTGTTGGCGGTCAGCGCGCGATTCGCGGTCAACTGCTGCTGGGCCGCGTCGAGCGAAGCCTGCGCGCTGCGCACGGCGTCGCGCGCATGCGCGAGCTCTTCCGCCGACACGGCGCCCGTGCCCGCGACCGATTGGCGGCGGCGCAGATCGTCCTGCGCGCGCGACAGGTCGGCCTGGCGCAGCGCGACTTGCGCCGCGTACTGAGCGTTGTTGACGAACAGCCCGCGCACCTGGCGCACGGTTTGCGCGAGGTTGGCTTCGGCCTGCTCCAGCGCGACTTGCGCGTCGGCCGGATCGAGCAGCACGAGCGGGTCGCCCGCCTTGACGAACTGCGTGTCGTCGGCCTTCACGGACACCACGGTGCCCGTGATCTGCGGCGTGATCTGCACGACGTCGCCGTTCACGTAGGAGTCGTCGGTGGTTTCGTGGAAGCGCGCCACGAGGAAGTAATAGAGTCCGTATGCGATCGCCGCGACGACGATGATCAGCACCAGCAGAATCATCAAGCGGCGGCGTTTGCTGTTTTCCTGCGGCTGCGGCTGCGCGGCGGTATTTTGTTGAGTATCGCTCATGGCGAGTATCTCCGTTCTTATGCGAGTAAAGCGTCGGTTATTGGTATGGGCGCTGCGTCATTGCGCGGCCGCGGTGGTGGCTGCGTGCGCGTCCGGCGGCTGGGCGGATGCGGGCGGCGCTGCGGCGGTCAAGCCGGTCTGGCGCGCGTCGAAGCCGCCGCCGAGCGCCTGGATCAAGGCGATCTGCAAGTCGCGGCGGTGCATCTTGAGCGCGGTCACGTTCTGCTCGGCGGCCAGGCGGTTGTCGTCGGCGGCCAGCACCTGCAGCTGCGGCACGAGTCCCGCGCCGTAGCGCGTCGCGGCGAGTTGATACGCGCGCGTGTTGGCGTCGAGCGCGCGCGTCGCGTCGGCCGTCTGCGCGTCGAGCGCGCGGATCGACGAGACTTGCGTGGCGACGTCGCTGAGCGCATTGACGAGCGTCTGGTTGTAGCTCGCGACACTCAGGTCGAAATCCGCGTAGCGGCCCTTCAGTTGCGAGCGCAGCGCGCCGCCGTCGAAGATCGGCAAGTGGATCGCGGGCCCGAACTGCGCCTGACGGCTCGTGAACTTGAGGAAGTTGCTCCAGCCGAACGCGTCGAAGCCGAAGCCCGCGGCCAGGTTCACGTCGGGGAAGAATTCCGCCTTCGCCTCCTTGACGTCCTGCAGCGCGGCCTCGACTTGCCAGCGCGCCGCGACGATATCGGGCCGGCGCGCGACGAGGTCGGCCGGCAGATTGTCGGGCAGCACGATGTCGCCGGCCGGATGCAGCACCGGTACCGAGATCTGCAGGCCACGGTCCGGACCCTTGCCGAGCAGCGCCGCGAGCTGATAGCGCACGCGCGTGATCTGGCCGTCGTAATCGGACACGCTCGACTGGCTCGACGCGACGTTGCCGCGCGCGGTCTGCTGCTCGGTCGCGCTGTTGAGGCCGGCCTTGACAAGGTTGTCGGTCAGACGCCCGATCGACTGGCGCGCGGCGGTCTCGCGCACGGCGATATCGCGCAGCGCATATAGCTGTGCGAGCTGGTTGTAGGTCCGCGCGACCGATGCGGCGAGCGTGAGGCGCGCCTGCTCGATATCGGCCTCGGCCGCCTTCTGCTGCGAGACGGCGGAATTGAGGCGCGCGCGGTTCTTGCCCCACAGATCGAGTTCCCACGACGCGGGCGCGCGCGCGTTGTTCTCGGTGTACCAGTTTGCTCCCTAACGAGGGGGGTAGAGC